>DATFDC010000504.1:0-5362 GCA_035252415.1 Solirubrobacteraceae bacterium | reverse complement strand
GACGTAGCACCCTCGACCGCGCCGGTCGCGCCAGAGACCGCACCCGACACCGGATCGGTCGTGCCGCTGGCCGGCGTGTCCGTGGTCCCGGCCGGGACATCGGTCGCCGCCACCGGGTGCGCGGCGTCGGCAGGAGCAGGCGTCGTCACCTCGGCACCCGAAGTGCCGGTGGCGGTGCCCGTACCGGTGACGGCGTCGCCACCCGTTCCGGCACCCGGGGTCCCGCCACCCGAGGTCTGGTTGACGTCGGCGTGCTGCGGCGCCGTGGCGTCCGCGGTACCGCTGAGCGTCTGATCGATCGAGCCGTGCTGTTCGGCGTAGCCGACGGCCTCGGCTCCCGAGCTCAGGACGTTGGCGGCTGCGGAGGCCTCGATAGGCGCGGCGACGTTGAGGTTCGCCGCGGCGGCCAGATCGACCGGTGCGGCCAGATCCAGCCCCAGGTCGACATTGGCATTGACGTCGAGCAAGGACAGGACTTCCTTGTTCGGAAGCGAGACAGCGTCCTCAGCCTCGATCTCTTGTCTGGATACGCGATCTTCGTCCATTGACACAGCCTCCTCGTTTTCCGCCAGATCCATTTGGCTCGTTCCCCGGTCACGCTTCCCGGCCCCCGACGACCGAAACCCCTAAATCCTGTTCGTCATCCTGGAATGACGCTTTCGTCAACCGGGATTGCCGGGGTCGGCGCAGCGGGTATAGGTCGTTCATGAACGGCGGAGAGGCGACGATCGAACAGCTCGCGCGCGACGTGGTCCAGATCGCCGATCCGGACACCGCGCTGCGTGCGCTGACCGCCCTGCGCCAGGAGCTCGATGCGACCGAGCCCGAGCTCGTGCTTCGCGCTCTCCAGGACGGCGCCTCGTGGAGCCAGGTCGCGCGAGCGCTCGGGATCACCAAGCAGGCGGCCCACCGCAAGTACCGCTTCCTGTTCGAGCACGCGATCACGGTGCCCCCGGCCGCCAAGCTGCAGGTCACCGGCGAAGCGCGCCGCGCCATCCAGTACGCGCGCCAGGAGGCCAAGCGACTCTCTCAGCCCGCGGTCGGCACCGAGCACATCCTGCTCGGGATCCTCCGCTGCGAGCGAAGCGCCGCGGCCAGGGCCCTGAACGCGGTCGGGGTGACCCTCGAGCGAGCCCGCGCCTGCCTGCACACGACGCTGCCCGGCCTGCCCCCCGAGCAGCTCGAATCCGCCGGGACGGACGGCATCAGCCAACAGGCCCGTCGGATCCTCGAGCACTCGGTTCGCGAGGCCGTCCAGCGCGGCGACGGCCACATCGGGGTCGAGCACCTGCTGCTGGCGCTCCTGGTCGACTCGCGCAACGGCGCGGTTCAGACGCTGGAGGACCTGAAGACGGTGCCCGCGCGGGTCAAGCGCCAGCTCGAGCTCGACTGGCCGGCCGCCGCACCCGCGCTACCGCCCGAGGAGCAGCCGACCATGGTTCACGTGACCTCGCGCAGGCGTCCCGTCTCGACCTCGTAGACGAACCCGCGCACCGCGTCCGTGTGCGGCAGGAACGGCGAGGCCTTGACCCGGGCGATCGACTGGCGCACGTCGCCCTCGAGGTCGGTGAACGACTCGGGCGCCCACCCCGGCTTGATCCCGGTCTCCTTTTCGATCGAGCTACGGAACTCGTCGTCGGTGAACGTCAGCATGCCGCACCCGGTGTGGTGGATGAGGATGATCTCCTCGGTGCCGAGCAGCCGCTGCGAGATGGCCAGCGAGCGGATCGCATCCTCGGTGATCGCGCCGCCGGCATTGCGGATCACGTGCGCGTCGCCCTCGGACAGGCCAAGCGCCCGGCCCACATCGAGGCGGGCGTCCATGCAGGCCACGACCGCGGCCTTCTTGGCCGGCGGCAACGGCAGGTCGGCCTTGTCGAAGGAGGCGGCGTAGGACTCGTTGTTGGCGAGCAGGTCATCGGTCGAGCTCATCGGTTCTCCTTGAAGTGGGCGATTTCCGATCGGAATTCAACCCTAAACCATGAACAGTTCGGCGCCCGGCTGGGGTGCCCGGTCGCCGCCGCCCACCAGGCTCATCCCAACCCGGTACTTGCTGAGCGAGATCGGCGCGAGCCCGAGCTCCGCGAGCGCGCGGTCGGCCGGGCCCTCGCCGCGCTCGCTCTTGGTCTCGACCAGGACCAGGCCGTCACGCAGGCCGGCCGCCTCCCCCGCCGGGTTCGACAGACGGACGCCGAGGTCGCAGGTGAGCCGCTCGGACCCGGCGCGCGCGGCCAGCGTGATCCGGTTGAAGCGCGTGTGCAGGGTCGGGTCCATCCGGTCCGGCGGGTCCACGCCGATGTCGCCGAGCGCCTCCGCCAGGCACTCCCGGGCCTCCTCGGTGAACCGCTCGGCATCGTTGACCTCGTAGTCGACCTGGCGCTTGTCGGTCTCGCCGTCCTCGCGCTTGAGCTTGACCTCGAACACGCAGCGCTCGCTGTCCACGTAAAGCCGGGTCCGCGCCTTGAACCTCGGCTGCCGGTCCTCGACGTGGTCGACGAAGCAGCGCAGCTCGGGCGTGTCGAAGTACGTGCTGCAGTAGGCGAACATCCGCCGTCCGTCGATCTCGAGCACGTCGTGGTCGTCGCGCAGACGCTCGAGCAGCCGGACGAAGCGCTCCCGCCCGACCGCGTACTTGTGGTCGACCCGGCGCAGCAGCGCCGCGCGCTCGTCGAGCTCCTTAAGCGAAACCGGGTCGAAGCGCTCTACGAGCTCCTGCACTCAGCGTGACTACCCGGAAATTGGGGCCGCTTCGCGGCGTCCTTGGGGCCAGGCACCCCGTCCGGACACTGGGCGCAGCTCGTAGGCCGGCGCGTCGAACCGTCGCGTCTGCTCCCAGAAGCGGAACGTGAAGTCGGGCCAGATCGAGGCGTTGCGTCCGTTGGCGTCGAGGTACCAGCTCGAACACCCGCCCGTGTTCCACACGGTCCCGGCCAGCCGCGACTGCAGGTGGGCGTTGTAGGACTCGTAGGCGTCCCGCCGCACCTCGACCTCGCCGGCGCCGCTCTGCTTCATCGTCTCCAGCGCGTCGATCAGGTAGTTGATCTGGGCCTCGATCATGAACACCATCGAGTTGTGGCCGAGCCCCGTGTTCGGCCCGACGATCCAGAACAGGTTCGGGAAGCCGGGCACCGACGCGCCCCGGTAGGCGGCCGGGCTGCCCTGCCACACCTCGTCGAGACGGGCGCCGTCGCGCCCGCGGATGAACTGCGCGAACGGCACGTCGGTGACGTGGAAGCCGGTGGCGAAGATCAGCGTGTCGACCTCGTGCAGGACGCCGTCGGCGCCGACCACGCCCTGTGGGCGGACCTCGGTCACCGCGGTGGGCACCAGCTCGACGTTGGGCTGGGTGATCGCCGGATACCAGTGGTTGGAAAGGAGGATCCGCTTGCAGCCGAGGACGTAGTCCGGGGTGAGCTTCGCGCGCAACTCGGGGTCGGGGACCTGCTTGGCCAGGTGGCCCTCGGCCGCCTTCTGGAGGACGTTCATCAGCTTCGGCCGGTACGCCATGCCGGTCACCAGCAGCTCGCGGCCGAAGTAGACGGCGGTGCGCACGAGCCGCTGGGCCGCCGGCAGGCGCCGGTACAGCGCGTGCTCGAAGCGGGTCAGCGGCCGGTCGCGGTGCGGGACCACCCACGGCGGGGTGCGCTGGAACACCGTCACGTGCTCTGCGACCTCCTGGATCCGGGGGACGGTCTGGATCGCGCTCGCGCCGGTGCCGACCACCGCCACCTTGCGCCCGGTCAGGTCGTGGTCGTGGTTCCAGGCCGCGGTGTGGAACACGGTGCCGGCGAAGGTCTCGAGGCCGGGGAGCTCGGGGATCCGTGGCTCGCTGAGCGCTCCGGGCGCGGCGATCACGACCTGCGCCGTGAACGTGCCGTCACTCGTCTCGAGGCGCCAGACTCTCGCCTCCTCATCCCACTGCGCCCGCTCGATCGCGCACCCCAGACGCAGATGCGGCCGGACCCCGTAGCGGTCCGCGCACTCGCGCAGGTAGTCCCGGATCTCGGGCTGGAGCGGATACGTCCGCGTCCACTCGGGGTTCAGCGCGAACGAGTAGCTGTACAGGTGCGAGGGGATGTCGCACTGGCAGCCGGGATAGGTGTTGGCCCACCAGGTGCCGCCGACCTCTTCGTCGCGCTCGAACACCACGAAGTCCTCGACGCCCTTCTCCTTGAGGCGGATGGCCATGCCCAGGCCGCCGAACCCGGCGCCCAGGATCGCTATTCGGAAGTCGCGTCGATCGGCTGCGGTCATTTGATCTCTCCGGTCCCTAAAAGAAACAGTCGCGTTCTCCAGTGTACACTGGCGTTCCCTTGAGCGCCTCACCGCAAACCGACATCCTCGCCGTTCTGCCCCGCGGCCGCCACGCCGCGCCCCGGGAAGTGGTCCGGCAGACCCAGCGCGCGCGGATGCTCGACGCGATGGTGTTCGCCGTGGCCGAGAAGGGTTACGCGCACGTGGCGGTGGCGGACGTCATCCAGCGTGCCGGCGTGTCACGCAAGACCTTCTACGAGCAGTTCGCGAACAAGGAGGAGTGCTTCCTGGCCGCCTACGACGCCGGCGTGGACCGGCTACTGGCCGCGATCGACGACGCGCTGGCCGAGCCGACCCCCGATTGGCTCGCCGCCGCCCGCCGCGCGGTCGAGGTGTATCTGGCCAGCATGGCCGCCAGCCCGGCCTTCGCCCGAGCCTGCCTGATCGAGGTGCTGGGCGCCGGCCCGGCCGCGCTGGCCCGCCGCGACGTCGTGCAGAGCCGCTTCGCCGATCAGCTCGCCGCGATCCACCGCCGAGCTCGCCTCGACATCCCCGAGATCCCGGAGCTCGCGCCCCACACGTTTCGCGCCGCGGTCGGGGCGGTCAACGAACTGGTCACCGCGCATGTGCTCGCCCACGGGGCGGACACGCTGCCCGAGCTCACCGACGCGATCCTCGACGTCCACCTCGCGCTGCTCGTGGGCCGCGAGCTCGCCGCCCGCATCGCGAGCTAGCCGGCCAGCCGGTCCAGCGCGCCGACCAGCTCGTCCGGCCGCGACGCCCACACGCAGTGGTCGGTGTCGATCTCGATCACGGGATCGCATCCCGCGCGCTCGAGTATCAGCCGCTGAAGCTCCGGCCGGCTCGCCCGGTCCTGCAGGCACATCACATATGCCCGGCCCAGCTTGTCGAACTCCGGTCCGTCCAGCCGCACGGGATGGGTGAACGGCGCCACCGGTTGCGTACCGCGCAAGGACATGCCCCACGCGGCCGCCTCGTCGTCGCAGCAGTGCATGAGTCCCTCGCGGGCCGCTTCGGGTGGCATCGTCGCCACCGGCGGGTCGCCCTCGACGACCAGGTTCGCCTGCACGGAGTCGCCGGCGCCCTC
>DATFDC010000503.1:0-2917 GCA_035252415.1 Solirubrobacteraceae bacterium | reverse complement strand
CGCGACGTGGGCAGCCAGCGCCAGTGCAGCCAGCGGCAGCACGATGCGGGCGGTGGTCTTCACGACACGATCATCGGCACCGCGCAGCCGCCCCTGTAGGCGGGGCGTTCCCGTCGCGCGTCGGCTCGACGGCACGCCGGCCGCGGGCGCCGAGCCCGGCTCCAGGCTCCTTAGAGCCTGTTTCGGAAAGAGGGATCCTGTCACCTTGGCCGAAGTCGTCGGCGTGTGTCGGCGACGGTGGAGGTGGGGAGGTGGGATCACGGTTCGAGGTAGATGACGGGCTGTGGCAGCGGATGGAGCCGCTCTTGCCGCTGGTCGAGCGGCGCTACCGCTATCCCGGGCGGCGGCGGTTGGACGATCGCGCCTGCTTGAACGGGATCCTTTTTGTGCTGCATACCGGGATCGCTTGGCGTGACCTGCCGCAAGAGCTCGGCTACGGCTCTGGCGTGACCTGTTGGCGGCGGCTGCGCGAATGGCAGCAGGCCGGTGTCTGGGAGCGCCTGCATCGCCTGCTCTTGGACGAGCTCAACGCGGCCGGAGAGATCGACTGGTCGCGCGCTGTCGCCGACGCAAGCCATATCCGCGCGCTTTTGGGGGGCCGCAGACTGGCCCTTCCCCCGTCGACCGCGCACGCAGCGGCTCCAAACACCATCTCCTGACCGACGCCAACGGCGTACCGCTCGCCGTCACCCTCACCGGCGGCAACCGCCACGACTCGACGCAGCTTCTGCCGCTCCTGGACGCCGTCGGCGGCGTCCGCGGCCGTCGTGGCCCGCCGCGACGCCGTCCCGACCAGCTCATCGCCGATCGCGGCTACGACTACCCCAGCCACCGCCGAGCGCTGCGCCGACGCGGCATCCGCCCCGTCATCGCCCGCCGCCTGCACGCGCACGGCTCCGGCCTCGGCGCTCAGCGCTGGGTCATCGAACGCAGCCTCGCCTGGCTGCACCAGTACCGCCGCCTGCGCATCCGCTGGGAGCGCAGCCCCGACATCCACCTCGCCTTCCTCACCCTCGCCTGCGCGCTCATCTGCTACCGCCGCCTGAGCTCATTGTGAAACAGGCTCTAAACGGCCCGTGGTCGAACGGCCGGTGGATGGCGCGGACCCAGCTTGGTCAGCGACCGTCTCAGCTTCCGGGGCGGTAACCGCACTCGAGGGCGAAGCGTCCTATAGCGAGTAGACGCACAGTCGTAGCGAGCGTCACGACGAGGTGTAGCGCCGCTGCTGCTGCGAACTTCCAGTCTTTGCGCTGGCAGCGTTCGCCTGCGCTCGCGCCCAGGTAAAGCCGCTTTCGAGCAGGTCGTTGGCACCGGCGAGGGCAAGAGCTCGCGTCGCGGTCTGCGCGGCAGTTGGCGAGGCGGCGTGAAGCGCGGTGAGGGCGAGTGCTGCCCATGCGCCCGAGCAGCGCGTGCAACTGAGAAGCTCTCCGACTGCGTACCGCAGACCGCTGCCTTTCGGCTCGTGCTCGGCATCTTGCTGATCACGACCCGACTCGCTGAGAAACGGCGCGCGAAGCCACACCTCGACCTTCTCGTGCACGAGCGCCTGCGCCAGCGCGAACGTCGCCAAACCACCCCAGGCCAACTCCGACACCGACGGCGGCCGCTCGTCGCGCCTACGCCGCTGGGCCGTCCACGCCGCCGAGGCCAGCAGCACACCGTAACCGGCGCTGAGAACGCCGTAGTTCCAGGGTGCCGTGGGTGTCTGCGAGAGCGGCTTCATGTCGGCTTGGCCTCCTCGGGCGACCATGCAAGCGTAGGCCGCAGACATGTAGAACCGGTGAAGACGCTTGCAGGTCGAGCGACGCTGGCTCATGACTCCTTCACCTCGCTGCGGTAGTTTCACGCCGGATGACGATCGTTTCGACTCGCCGAGCGCCGCCTTCCGAGCGGAACGGTCGGTCGCTAACCCGGCACGCATGGATCCCGCTCCTGGCGGCCGTGGTGGTCCTCGCTGCGGGCGCCGGCTCGGCGACCCCCTCCGCGCCGGCGTCCGCAGCGAACGCGACGAGCAGGCTTTGCGGCTTGCGGAGACAGGCAGCAAAGACGCGCCACATCATCTGGATCATCTTCGAAAACCACAGCACCGACCAGATCATCGGGCCACCGGGATCGGTAGCGGCCACTAAAATGCCCTATCTCAACACCATCGCCCGAAGCTGCGGCTTGGCTGCGAACTACCACGCAATCACGCACCCATCGCTTCCAAACTACATCGCGCTGACGTCTGGAAGCACCCACGGTCTGCGCGGAGACTGCAGGGCCTGCTCGGTCGACGGGGGCAGCATCTTCTCGCGGCTTCACCACGCGCGCCGCTCCTGGCGCTCCTACGAGGAGAACATGCCCAAGCCGTGCGGGCAACGTGACACCACACTCTACGCCAAGCGCCATAACCCAGCGGCCTACTACTCCGCGCTTCGACCCGCATGCCGGCGTTACGACATCCGCCTCGGTCGACCCACACGTGGACCGCTTCACCGCGCACTCGCGCGGGGACGCCTCGCCAACTTCGTATTGATCATACCGAACCTCTGCCACGACATGCACAGCTGTGCGCCGCAAAGCGCCGACGCTTGGCTTCAACGTTGGCTGCCGCGTCTGACGGGCAGCGCCGCCTACCGACGCGGCCACACCGTCATCTTCCTTCTCACCGAAGAGGGCGGACATCACGGCCGACGCGGCGAGCGCTGCCGGCTAAGCGCCGAGCCGAGCTGCATAGTCCCCCTGATCGTCGTTGGCGCTTCGACCAGACCAGGCACGGTTTCACGGCGCGACTTCAGCCACTATTCGCTGCTCCGAACGACGCAGGAGCTGCTCGCGGCCGGGCGGCTTCTAGGCCATGCCGGCGATACCTCCACCCGCTCGCTTGCATCGACCTTCAACCTTCGTCCATGAGGATGCTGCCGTACTGGCCATG
>DATFDC010000502.1:0-21852 GCA_035252415.1 Solirubrobacteraceae bacterium | reverse complement strand
GCTCGGCTGCCCGTTCCAGGAATGCCGCCGCCGCCGCGGCGCCTCCGCGGGCCAGCGCCCGGTCAGCGGAACGCTCAAGGTCGGTGGCCACCGCTTCATCTGGACTTGCCGCAGCCTGGGCGTGGTGCCACGCCCGACGATCGGGATCGGACTCAGGATCGCTCGCCTCGCCCAGCGCGCGATGAACCCGCTGACGGTCGTGCGCGGCCGCCGCGCGATACACCGCCGAGCGCACCAGCGGGTGCCGAAACCGCACCCGAGCGCCGATTTCGAGCAGTCCGGCTGTCTCCGCCGGCGACGCCGCGGCAACGCTGGTGCCGAGCAGCGCGGCTGCGCGCCACAGCAACGGCACGTCGCCGACCGGCTCAGCGGCCGCCAACAGCAGAAATTCCTGCGTCTCACGTGGAAGCGATTGAACCCGGCTGACGAAGCTCTGTTCGATGCGGTTCGTCAGGGGCCGCCGGGGGGGCAGGCCGAACCCGCCCGCGAGTTCGGCGAGTGGCAATGCTCGGGGCAACTCGAGGAGTGCGAGCGGGTTGCCGCGTGTCTCGGCGACGATCCGGTCGCGCACGGATCCGTCGAGGCGCCCCGGGATGACCGAATTCAGCAGAGCGCGAGCATCGCCGTCGACGAGCCCGCGGAGCGCCAACTCGGCCAGCCCGGCAAGCTCCGGTCCCTCGCTGGGACCACGCACGGCGAAGACAAAGCCGATCGGCCTGGCTTGGACGCGGCGCGCAACGAATGCGAGGCACTCCGCCGAAGCGCGGTCCTGCCACTGGACATCATCGACGACGCAGAGGAGCGGCCGTTCGTCAGCCACCTCGGACAGTAACCCCAGCACGGCCAGGCCGACGAGGAACTTGTCCGGCGGCTCGCCGGCCTCCAGCCCGAGTGCCGTGCGAAGTGAGTCGCGCTGGGGAGAGGGCAGACGCTCTAGGCGGTCGAGGAACGGTGCGCACAGCTGATGCAAGCCGGCGAACGCGAGCTCGATCTCGGACTCGATTCCCACCGCTCGTCCGACCCGGCACCCGGAGGCTCGGTCCAGCAGGTACTCCAGCAGGGCTGTCTTGCCGACGCCCGCCTCACCACGAATCACCAGCACCTCGCTCTGTCCCGCCCGCACATTCTCCAACAGCCGATCCAGCGCCTCGCACTCTCTCGACCGGCCGCGCAGTAGCCGTCGAGGAGCGCTGTTGGTCATGACCGTGGGTAAACGCGGAGCCGTCATGGCTGTCTGAAGAGCATGTGGGGACACGGGCCCTCCGAGGGTCGTGGTGGTAGCGCCTCTTCCATCGAAGTAAGCCGCGCAGGAGCGAACGCAAACCGGCCCGCGCAAGGCCGAGGTGCGACAATGGCTCGGTGGAGGGGAGAGGATGGTGCCGCTGACAATCGATCAGCTACCTCGTGATGCATCGGCGTCGTGAGCGACGCCGAACCCCAGCCACGACTCAGCCGAGAGCAGGAACAGGCGCTCATCGTGGGAGCCGAAGCGGGCGACCCGGCGGCTTGTCGTACGCTCGTCGAGGCCTTCCTACCGGCCATCGCGAACCTCGCCCGTGCCTACTACCGAGGCATCGGGGTGGAGCAAAAGGAACTCATGCAGGAGGGGGTGGCCGGACTCCTATTCGCTGCCCAGCGGTATGACACCGGCCTCGACACGCCGTTCTGGCCGTATGCCGCGTTCTGGGTGCGCAAGGCCATGCAGGAACTGGTGGCGGAGCTGAGTCGGCCGGTAGCCCTGTCCGACCGCGCAGTCCGCGGCCTCGCGCAGATAAGGGCGGCTCGCCGCGAGCACCTGCGTGCCCATGGTGCTGAGCCCACGGATGTCGAGCTGAGCCAAGCTACCGGTCTCACCCCGGCGCAGGTCGAGAGTTTGCTGGCGACCGAGCGACCGTCCCGTAGCTTCGAGGAGCCGCTGACCCCGGACGACGGGAGCACCGTGACGCTTGGCGACGTGATCATCGACCCAGTCGCCGAGAGGGAGTACGAGCTCGTGCTCGACGAGATCGAGATCCGCGAGGTCCGTGATCTCGCCGACCAACTCGACGAACGCGAGCGCGTGGTGGTCAAGGCCCATTACGGACTGGGTCGACCTACCCAGACGTTGGGCGAAATCGGCGCGACGCTGGGTCTGACCGCGGAGCGTGCGCGCCAGATCGAAGTCGGCGCGCTGACCAAGCTGCGCTCGGCATTGGCCCATCCGGCCCTGCAATGACATGGATCGATTTGCATCCGCGCGTCGACGGCTTACTACATACGGTATGGGGACGTGGTCCTCTGCAACCATGGTCGTTAGGCGATGAGCGCTGAGGCCACCGCCATGCGCCACAGCGCGCTCGTGTACGAGTCTCGGGACGAGTACGTCGATCGCGCCGTCGCGTTCTTGAGAGAGGGGCTCGACGCCGGCGAGGGGGCTGTCGTCGGCAACACGCGCTCCGGCCTCGCCGCGGTGCGCGAGGCGCTGGGACCAGACGCCGCACGAGTCACCTTCATCGATGTCGGCGCGGCCTACACACGCCCGGCGCGGACGTTCGCCGCCTACCACAAGGTCTACGCGGAGGAGTTCAAGAAGGCCGCATCGGTCCGCGTGATCTCCGATGTCCAATACGGCCCCGAGCCTGCCGAGTGGGACATGTGGATGGGGTACGAGGCACTGATGAACCACGCGTTCGCTCATCTGCCAACGTGGGCGATGTGCTCGTACAACGCGAATGGGCTACCGGATCCCCTGCTCGAGACGGTGTGGCGAACTCACCCGGAGGTGGGCACGGGAACCACCTGGACGAAGAGCGACCATTTCGAGGAACCCACACAGCTTCTACGTCGGATCACTCCCCTCCCTGAGCCGCTCCCGGGTCTTCGATCGATCTCTTCCGGCCGTGGCCCCGAGGCTCTGCGCGAGAACCTGGCGCGGGAGTTGAAGGCCGATGGGGTGACCGAGGCCAAGACGCTTGACATGCTCATCGCGGTCACCGAGATCGCCACGAATGCGGAAGCCCATGGCGGCGGCGTGAAGGACGTTCGCCTAGGTCGGGCAAACGGCCGATTCGTCTGCGAGATCGTCGACCGGGGAAACGGCTTCGACGACCCCACCGCGGGCTACCTACCACCGCGCACGGGAATTGGGCGCGGGCTATGGGTGGCTCGTCAGCTCACGTGGCGGATCGATTTCTTCCGCTTGCCGCAGGGATTCACCGCCAGGATCTGGCTCTGATCGGGACATAGCGGGTTGACCCGGGTGCACGCCCGGAGCCCCGGCATCCCGATTCCGCCCATCTAGATGCGACACGAGTGCGTCTAGAGCTCGCGCCATCCAGGACAAGGATCCGGAGCCAAACCAAGAGCGGCGCGGCCCGCTCACTCCACAAACGAAGGAGACAGAAGATGAGTATCTCCCGGTCGGGGCGCTGGACACGCCGGCGCCTCGTTCTCGCGAGCTGTGTGGCGGCTGCCGTGGGGGCTGTCGTATTCCTGCTCAGCGCCTCTCAGGGCGCCTCGGCGCGCAGTGACAGCGCGCGCGTAGCTCGGGTGACCAGGCCCGTCATCGTGCTCGAGCACGGCGCGTGGGCGGACGCTTCCAGCTGGCGCCTGGTGATCGCGCGGCTACAGCACGACGGGTACACGGTGTACGCGCCGCCGAACCCGCTCCGCGGACTGCCTACCGACTCCGCCTACCTGCACGAGTTCCTCACCGAAAACGCGGCTCTCCAAGGCCGGCCGGTGGTCCTGGTCGGGCATTCGTACGGCGGCGCGGTCATCACCAATGCCGCAGTGGGCGTTCCCGGGGTGAAGGCGCTTGTCTATGTCGACGCGTTCATTCCCGATCGGGGCGAGAGCCTGGAGAAGCTCGACACCGGCTCGTGTCTGGCCGGCAACCCTGCCGACCTGTTCGATCTGGTGCCGTATCCCGGCGGGCCCCAGGGCGACGTCGACGCGTACATCAAGCAAAACGTGGTCCCGAACTGCTTCGCCACCGGACTGCCGGCTCCCGAAGCCGCGGTCATCGCCGCGACGCAGAGGCCCCTGGCGGCCAGCGCGCTCTCCGAGCCGTCTGGGCCGCCGGCCTGGAAGGCCGTACGGTCGTGGGCCGTGGTCGGAACCGCCGACAAGGTCATCCCGCCCGCCGATCAGCTGATGATGGCTCACCGTGCGGGGGCTCGCATAACCAAGGTGCACGCCGGGCATTTGTCCCTGATCTCACGGCCACAATCGGTGACTGAAGTGATCGAGCACGCCGCTCGGTCCACCAAGTAGTACCTCGGCGACGAGCCCGCCGGTGTCCTGCGCATCCGCGCAGGACGCCGCGCCCGGCCGGCCGATGATCCGGGGCTAGCCGGCCGCGGCCACGCGCTGCGCGTCCGGAAACGCGCCACGGAGCTCTTTGCGCGAGGCGATGTCGAGCTTCGTGAACACCTTACGCAAGTGATACTCGACCGTGCGCGGGCTGATGAACAGCTCCGCGGCGATCTCCGGGTTGGACTGACCCTGTGCCGCGAGCCGGGCGATCTGGGCCTCTTGCGCAGTGAGCTCGTCAAGCGTCTCGACCGAACGCTTGCGCACCGTCTCCCCGGTTGCCAACAGCTCTCTGCGAGCGCGCTCGGTGAACGCCTCGGCGCCCATGCGGGTGAACATCTCGTGGGCCGCACGCAACTGCTCGCGAGCGTCCACCCGGCGGTTCTCACGACGCAGCCACTCGCCGTACACGAGGTGAGCACGGGCGAGATGAACCGCAATACAGGTGCGGCCGAGCCGCTCGATCGCCTCACGGTACAGCTGCTCCGCCTCTTCGCCGTCGCACAGCAGCGCGCGCGACCGCGCCAGGACGCCGAGTGCCCAGTCAGTTCCGGCCACCTTTGTCCGTTCGTCGAGCCGCCGCAGCGCGTCCACCGCCGCTGCTCGCTCACCGCTTCGAGTGCCCGCCTCGACCAATTCCGCGAGTGCCCAACCGAATAGACCGAGATCCTCGTAAGCGCACGCGCGAGCAGCGGCGGTGAGAGCATCCTCGTACCGACCGAGACCGTTGTACAGCACCGCGGTCGCGTAATGGGCCAAGCCGATCGCCCTCCCCTCACCCCTGACGGTCGCGTCGCCCCGGCCGGCCTGGATCAACTCCAGGGCCCGGCTTTCGTCGCCGCGCCAGGCGGCAAGTGCCAGCGATGTGTACCAAAGCGGTGCACTGCCGGTTGCCGTGGAGAGGGCGTCCGCGTCTTCGATCAACCCGGATGCGGCGTCGAACTCTCCGGCCTGCACGTGCACGGCCGCGCGGTAGGTGAGCGCGATGGGGAGAATCGACAACCGACCGGCATCGCGGGCGAGCCTGACCGCACTACTCGCCAGCTCATGCCATAGCTCGTCTTCCCACAGGTCCGGCGCGACCCGCCAGGCCAGCCACAGCGCGCGCGTGTCGCCACCGCGGTCGCCAGCGTCCGCGACCGCCGCCAGAGCTTCTCTGAGCGGCTGTACGGCTGCTTCGTATGGCTTCGCGAATCGAGTCGCCAAAGCATCGAGGAGAAGGTCTGTCGGACGCGGTGGCTGCGGCCCCCGAGGTGCCGCTCGGACAGCGTCGGCGACCCGGGCGACGCCGCCACCGGCGCTCTCGCGTCCGGCGAAGATGGCGGCATCGAATGCGTCCAGGTAGGTCTCACGCGCCAGCTCTGCGTCGAGTCGCTCGAGGCGTTTGCCGGCGTCGAGCAGTGCGGGCGGGGCATCGCTGCCGCGGGTCTTCGCGAACGCGAGCTCGGCCCGAAGTCGCTCCAGGCGCGCGCGCGAGAGAGCGTCAAGCGGCCCGATCTCGGCGGTTCCGAGCAGCTCGGATGCAGCATCGAGGGCGCCCGCGCCGAGCTTGGCCCGAGCGGCGGCCAGCGCCCTGGCCGCACGTGCCGCCGGATCGGGGGTCAGCTCGGTCGCACGAGCGAGAAATGCGGCCGCAGCCGCGACGCCCCCGCGACCCCGGACACGCGCGGCGCAGCGCTCGAGCTCCCGGGCCACCGCCTCGTCCGGTCCGACTGCCCCCTGGGCGCGATGCCACGCCTTCCTATCGGGGTCTGTTTCCGCGTCAGTCGCATCGGCCAGCGCACGGTGAACCGATTGGACCTCAGCCACCGGCGCCGCACGACACACCGCGGAGCGCACCAGTGGATGACGGAAGCGAGCACGGACTCCGAGTTCCATCAACCCGGCCGCCACCGCTGCGTCGGCGGCGCCCGGGAGGATCCCGAGCCGCTCGGCGGCGCGCCATAGCAACGTAACGTCGCCAATCGGCTCCGCAGCCGCAACCAGCAACAGCCGTTGCGTCTCGCTCGGAAGCGACCGAATCTGCCGGACGAAGCTCCGCTCGATGCGAGTGCTCAACGGCATCGTGTCGGGAAGGCCGACTCCACCTGCCAGCTCCGCGGGGGTCAACCCGCGCGGGAACTCCAGCAAGGCCAGAGGATTTCCGCGCGTCTCGGCGACGATTCGGTCGCGGACTCGCTCATCCATCGGACCACGGATGACGGAGTCGAACATCGCTCGCGCGTGAGAGTCACTAAGGCTCCCCACCGCGAGATCCGGCAACCCAGCCAGCGCCTCGGTTTCGCTCGGCTCGCGCACCGCAAAGACAAGCGCAATGGGCTCCGCCAGGAGACGACGGGCCACGAACGCGAGCGCCTGGGCCGAAGCGTGATCGAGCCACTGACCGTCGTCGACCACGCAGAGCAACGGCCGTTGGCCCGCCGCTTCGGAGAGGAGGCCGAGCGCCGCCAGACCCACCAGAAAACGATCCGGCGGGTCGCCGCCGCTGAGCCCGAAAGCCGTCGCGAGGGCATCGCGCTGGTGATCCGGCAGGCCCGCCAGCCCGTCGAGCATCGGCGCGCACAGCTGATGCAGTGCCGCGAAGGCAAGCTCCATTTCGAACTCGGCACCGGCTGCTCGCAGGATGCGAAATCCGGTGGCGCTGCCCACCAGGTACTCCAACAACGCCGTCTTACCGACACCGGATTCACCGCGCAGGACCAACACCCCGCTGTGACCCATCCGGACGCCGGCGAGCAATCGGTCCAGCATCTCGCACTCGCTGCGCCGACCGCGCAAGCGCGGACGGCCATCGGAGGTGACCGGGCGGAGCGAGCGACGATGCCCGGCGTCTCGTCCTAGCCCACCCAGACCCTCCCGAAAGTCCGTCGCCGAGGCAAACCGGTCGCGGCCGGGAAAGCTGTTCTTGTGTAGCGCAAATTCACTCTCGACGTCTCGGCGGATAGGGACGGCGGACACCACTTGAGGATCCCCGACGGCGTCGTTCGTGTCTGCACGGGCAGCGCCAGTTCGACCCTGCGGGTAGCCCACAATCGCATTTGGGGGTTAGCCCCCATGTGTGCCAAGACGGTTCCTGCCATCGTTGGTCCGGTATGCGTTGCGTGATAGTCGATGACAACGCTGGCTTCCGAGACGAAATGCGCGCGCTGCTCGAAGAGGAGGGGATCTCGGTGGTCGGCGCCGCGGGGTCCGGGACTGAAGCAATCCGGCAGATCGTCGAATCGCGGCCAGACGTCGTGCTCATCGACATCGACCTAGGCTCGGAGAGCGGCCTCGCGCTGACCCGATCTCTCGGTGAGGCCGTCGATGGTGTCCCGCTCCCGAACGTGATCCTGATCTCGACCCATGATGAGAGCGAGTATGCCGACCTCATCGAGGCGAGCCCGGCCGTCGGATTCCTGGCGAAGACCCACCTGTCGGCCGCGACGATCCGCCGGATGCTCGTCGCCAAAGAGCCGGATCGCGGTTAGCCGGTCTGATGCGTGTCCAGGAACGCGACGACCGCGAGCACTCGGCGGTGGTCGTCGTCGGTCTCCGGCAGCCGGAGCTTGGTCATGATGCTGTGGACGTGCTTCTCAACCGTCCCCTCGGTGATCCAGAGGCGCCGGCCGATGCCCGCATTCGAGCGCCCCTCGGCCATCAACGCGAGCACCTCGCGCTCGCGATTCGTGAGCTCCTCGAGTGGGTCGTCGACGTCCCGCGCCGCCACGAGCTCCTGGACAAGCGCAGGGTCGACGACCGAACCACCACGGTTGACGCGGCTCACTGCGTCGAGGAACTCTTCGAGGTCGGCGACCCGACTCTTGAGCACGTACCCGCTTCGGCGCCCGCTTGTCAACAACGTCATCGCGTGCGCGACCTCGACGTATGCCGAGAGGATCAGGATCGCCGTCTCGGGAAACTCCTCGCGAATCGTTCGAGCCGCCTCGAGCCCCTCCGTGCTGTGAGCCGGAGGCATCCGGATGTCGACGACCGCTAGGTCCGGCCGGCGCTCGCGGACCAGACTCACCAGCTCAGAGCCGTCCGCGGCCTGGCCGACGACTTCGTATCCACCCTGCTCGAGGAGTCCGGCCAGGCCCTCGCGCATCAAAACGTCGTCCTCAGCGACCACCACGCGTGTGCGGACCTGATCATCCTCGGACACCGGGAGAGTATGCCGCAGAGCTATGATCGCGAGGCTATGCCGGACGCCTGGCGCGACGGGGACCCGCGCTCCGGCCGGCTCGCTGAGGAGCAGGCCGCGCTGAGGCGCGTAGCGACCCGCGTGGCGCGTGGAGCCGGCTCGGACGAATTGTTCTCGGCGGTCATCGACGAGGTCGGGCGGCTGTTCTGCTCAGATCAGGCCGCGGTTGCCCGCTTCGATCCGGACGGGCCAGAGATGGTGGTCGTGGGCGCAACCGCAGGCATCCGAGGCGTTTCCGTCGGCGCACGGTGGCCGCTCGAAGATTTCCTGGCCTCGACCGTGGTCTACCGAACCGGCAGGCCTGCGCGCAACGATCACACCGGTCACCGCGACGCTTCGGGGCCGGTCGCCGACAGCCTCAGGCAAATGCACGTCGCCTCCACTGTCGCCGCCCCGATCGTGGTGGAGGGCCGCGTGTGGGGCGTGATGACGGTGTCCGACATGGAGAAGCCGCTGCCCGCCGATGCCGAACAGCGGCTCGAGAAGTTCACCGAGCTTGTGGGGACCGCGATCGCGAATGCCGAGAGCCGCGCCGAGCTGTCGGCGTCCGAAGCGCGTGCCCACGATTTGGCGAGAGAACAAACCGCGTTGCGCAGGGTCGCAACACTCGTGGCGGAGGGTCCAAGCGCAGAGGAGCTATTCGCGGCAGTCGCGCGAGAGGTCGGGGACGTCGTGGGCATCCCTGTGGTCGGACTGCTCCGGTACGAGGACGACAGAACCGTGACGATGGTGGGCGTCGCGGGCGATACAGCCCTCGCCCTCGGCAGTCGCTGGCCGGTCGAGGATGCAGGACTCGCCGGGATGATTCTCGCGACCGGTCGCCCAGCGCGGAAGGAGGACTACTCGACGATGCCTGGGCCCGTCGGCGCCGCCGTGCGAGCCGACCGGATGACCACGACCGTTGGCGTCCCGATCGTCGTCGAGGGAGGCATCTGGGGCTTCATGGTCGGTGGCGCGAAGCCGGGCCGACGGATCCCCGACGGAACCGAGGAGCGACTCGCCCGATTCACCGAGCTCGTCGCGACGGCGATCGCCAACAGTCAGGCGCGCGAACACCTCGCCCAACTGGCGACCGAGCAGGCCGCACTTCGCCGCGTTGCCACGCTCGTTGCTGAGGGGGCGACGGCCGACAAGGTGTTCTCGGCCGTCGCAGAAGAGATCGAGGAGGTACTCGCTATCCCGGTGGTGACGATCTGCCGCTGTGAGCCTGATGGATTTCTGGTCATCAGGTCCAACGGAATGCCGGGCTTCCCCGCCGGCAGCCGTTGGCCGTGGGACGTTCCCAGCCTCCCTGGCCTGATCTACCAAACCGGTCGCCCCGCCCGCATCGATGATTTCACCGATGCGGCTGGGCTCAATGCGGCGGCCCGGGACGCAGGCGTCAGGGGCGCCGTCGGCGTGCCGATCGTGGTCGGTGGAACCGTCTGGGGGAGCATCTGCGCCGCTACAACGAAGGACGATCCCCTCCCCGGCGATGCAGAGGAACGCCTCGGCCGATTCAGGGCCCTCATCGCGACGTCCATCTCCAACACGGTCATGCGCGAGGAACTAGCCGCATCCCGGGCCCGCATCGTCGCGGCCGGCGATGATGCCCGGCGCCGAATCGAGCGTGATCTGCATGACGGCGCCCAGCAGCGGCTTGTCACCCTCGCCGTCGCGCTGCGCAGAGCTGAGGGAAAGATTCCTCCGGGCCTCGACGACGTGAGGGCGGAGGTCGCGCGGGTCGCCGATGGTCTGTCGACAGCGGTCGAGGAGCTCCATGAGCTGTCACGAGGGATTCACCCATCGATCCTCACCGAGGGGGGACTCTCACCGGCGCTCAAGGCACTGGGGCGACGCTCGGCCGTCCGCGTCAAGCTCGACGTCGGCTTCGAGCGCCGGCTCCCCGACCACGTCGAAGTAGCCGCCTACTACACGGTTTCAGAGGCGTTGACCAACGCGGCAAAGCACGCCGGCGCGATGCGCGTGTGGGTCACGCTCCGCGCCCCGGAAGACGTGCTCGTTCTCTCGATCCGGGACGATGGTGTGGGCGGAGCCGATCCGAGCCAGGGGTCGGGGCTGACCGGACTCAGGGATCGAATCGAGGCGCTCGGAGGAGACTTCCAGCTCGAGAGCCCGCGCGGAAGCGGCACGACCATCGAGGTGCGAATCCCCATTGGTGAGGCACTCGACCGCCGCCCCGAGCCGAACGTGCCGCTAGCCCCGATGGCGCCGGCTGAATCTCCGCGTATGAGTGACGTCCGACCGTAGGCAGCGGCGTCGATGGCGACCGGCCCGGTTACACCTGACGAAGATCGGCCCGCTCGCTCCGAACTCGTGCATCAGAGTGAACGCACGCGCGTCACCCGGGTGTTCCTGTCCGGGCGAACGGTGGTTTGCAAGGAGCCGCTGGGACCGGACGCGCAACGCCGGCTCCGGCAGGAGGTATCGATGCTCGAGCGGCTGCGCGGCGTCGTGGGGGTTGCGCAACTGGCGAGTGCGCCTAACTATCCCGGTTCGGTCGTGTTGGAGGACGCCGGCCGCGTGAGTCTGGCTGAGCTGCCCAAGCCGCTGGCCGCGGACGATCTGATCGAGCTCGCGATCGCGTTGTCGCGCGCGGTGGCCGGGATGCACCGGGCCGGGGTGCTCCACCGGGACATCAGCCCGGCAAACATCGTGACCGCCGGTGACGGGGCCCCGTGCCTGGTCGACTTCGCGTTAGCCACGCCATTCGCAGAGATACGTCCAGAGTTCACGCACCACAGCGAGATCTTGGGCACGTTGGCGTATCTCGCGCCCGAGCAGACCGGCCGGACCGGACGATCGGTCGATCAGCGCTCCGACCTGTACGCGGCAGGCGCGACGCTGTACGAGCTCGTAACCGGCGAGCCGCCGTTCGGCTCGGACGACCCGTTGCGGCTCATCCATGATCACCTGGCCAAGCGGGCGGTACCGCCGGCTGAGGTCAATCGAGGCGTCCCGGTGGCCTTGTCTGAGATCGTCATGCATCTCCTGGAGAAGGAGCCCGACAGCCGCTACCAGACGGCGGATGGCTTGCTCCATGATCTCGAGCGGTTGCGGGACGCCCCGGCCGGTGAAGGACCGACTGCGGTGCGGGTGGGTGAGAACGACTTCGCGATGCGACTGCTCCCGCCGTCGCGCCTGGCCGGACGCGACGAGGAGGTCGCCGCGCTTCGGGGAGCGTTCGAGGACGCGCTGGTGGGCCGCTGTCGCGGACTGTTCGTCAGCGGCCCGGCGGGCGTGGGGAAGACCGCGTTGATCCACGAGCTCCGAGCGGTGGCGACGGGCAGGGATGGCTGGTTTGTCGGCGGCAAGTTCGACGAGTACCGCCGGGATCTCGAGTTCCAGGCCGGATATCAGGCGTTTCGCGCCTTAGGTCGGCTGTTACTGGCCCAGCGGGAGGAGGAGCTTTCGAGGCTACGTGAACAGATCCTCCAAGCGGTCGGAACAGATGCGGCTCTGCTGACCGCCGTGGTCCCGGAGTTCGCGACTCTGCTGGCCGTGCCGCCGGACCGCGGGGACCCGCTGACGGCGCAGGTACGCGTAGGACGGGGTTGTGCACAGCTGCTGCGGGCAGTCGCCTCGCGGGAACGGCCGGTCGTGCTGTGCATGGATGACATGCAGTGGGCGGGGGGCACGCCGCTCGGTTTCGTCGATCAAGTGTTGAGCGGGGAGCCGATGGACGGCGTCTTTTTCGTCGGTGCTTATCGCGAGGAGGAGCTCACCCCAGCGCGTCCGCTGGCGGCGCCGCTGTCGCGCTGGCGTGAGCGACCCACGGTGAGACACCTTCCTCTGGTCAACCTGCCGGTGTCAGCCTCGATCACGATGCTCGCCGAGATGCTCCACGTGGACCAGGGCGCCGCGGCGGGGCTGGCCGAGGCGATCGAGCCGCAGACCGGTGGCAATCCCTACGGGACCGTGGAGCTGCTGGGCGCGTTGCGTCGCGACGGGGTGTTGACGGTGACGCCAGCCGGGTGGCAGTGGGACGAGGGGTTGGTCCGCGCCCACCTGAGCCAGGCCGGGGTGCACCGGTTTCCGGCGGCGCGCGTCGCGGACATGCCGCCGTCAACGCGGCAGATGGTCGAGGCGATGGCGTGCCTGGGCGGGCGAGCCGAGCTGAGCCTGCTCCAGGCGGCCACCGGCGCCGCCGCGCACGAGGTGGAACAGACCGTGGCGCCCGCACTGGAAGACGGCGTTCTGGTGATGGAGCCCGGGGCGCGAGAAGCGGTGCGGTTTCGGCACGATCGGATCCGCGAAACGATCCTGGATGGTCTGAGCCCGCAGCAGCGGCGCGCCCTACAGCTGGCCCTGGCGCGCCGGCTGGCCGGCGTGCCCGACTTGTATGCCGTCGCAGCGGAACAGTATCTACCGGTCGTTGACGCGGTCGAGGATCCCGCCGAACGACGTCACACGGTCGGGTTGCTGCGACGCGCCGCCGAGCAAGCCGAGCTGGTCGGGAACTACGCGCTGGTGAACTCGCTCCTGTCCGGCACGCTGCCGCTGATCGAATCCGGCGACGCCGCAACGCTCGTCGAAGTGCACACCGCCCGTTACGCGGCCCTGTACAGCCTGGGACGCCTGGAGGAGGCCGACGAGGAGTACCGGACGATCGAGGCGCTGGGCTCAAGTCCAGTGCAACGCGCAGACGCGACGGCCGTGCAGGTGCGCAGCCTTACCTACCGGAAGCGCTTTACCGACGCGATCGGCCTGGGCACCCGGGCGCTGCGCGACTGCGGTATCGCCGTCCCGACCGGGGACCGCCTTGGAACTGAGCTCGATCGCAAGTTCGAGAACCTGTACCGGTGGCTGGAGCACACCCACGCCGCGGACGATCTGGCTCAGCCAGAAGTCACCGACCCGAGCCTGCTCGCTGCCTCGGCTCTGATCGAAGCGACGCTACCGGCGGCCTTCTTCGCCGCCGACCTGAGCATGCATGGCTGGCTGAGCCTCGAGGCGTTGCGCATATGGACTGATCACGGCCACGCGCGTACGCTGGTCGGACCAGCAAGCCACGTCACCTGGGCGACGATGACGCTGCGCGGGGACCTTGCCGCCGGCTACCGGGCGGTGCAGCGGATTCTGCGGCTGGGCGAACACCGAGGCTACGAGCCCGGTACTTCGGAGGCGCGCTTCCTATTCGCTCTCCAGAGCTGCTGGTTCGAGCCGATTGAGATCGGTGTGCAAGCCGCTCAGCGCGCCCGCGAGGGTCTGATCGCTGGTGGCGACCTGGCCAACGCCGGCTACACCTACCACCTGGCCTCGGCGGGCCTGCTCGACTGCGCCTCAACCCTGGACGGCTGCGTCGCCGAAGTGGAGTCGGGGCTGGCCTTCGTGCGCCGGACCGGCGGCGAGCATTCGAGCCAGTGGCTCGACACCTACCAGTCGCTCGCGGCCGTACTGCGTGACGAAGGCGTGGCTGCCGTTGAGGAGCCGGTCTCACTCGAGCGATATGCCGGCAACCAGGTGGCGCTGTTTCACGCTCATGTCAACCATGCCGTGGCCGCCGCCATCTTCGGTGACCTGAACGATCTGACGCGGCATACCGAGGCGGCGATGACGCTGCTCCCGGCTGCCGTCGGGCTCTATCCCACAGCCCTCGCCCACTTCCTGCGCGGGCTTTCGCTGGCCGGCCAGGCGCGCATCGCGGATGGTCCCGAGCGTCCCGAACTCTTGTCCGGGCTCGACGAAGTGACGCGGTGGCTGGCCGCCCATGCCGCGGATGCGCCCGACAACTTTCTGCACCTCCTGCGGCTGGTGGAGGCCGAGCGGGCATGGTCGGAGGGGGATTTCCGCGCCGCAATCCGCGCGGTTGATGCGGCACTGCGCGCGGCGACCCAGCGTCAGCGCCCGTGGCATCGGGCTCTGATCGCCGAACGCGCGGCCCAGCTGTACCTCGGCCAGGGCCTCGAGCACGTGGGATTCGACCTCCTCGCGCAGGCTCGCCGCGACTACCTCGCCTGGGGCGCGACCGCAAAAGTCAACCAGCTGGACTGGTCCTACCCGACGTTGCGCCCGCAACCTGACGCCATCGGCGCTCATGCCGACGATCGGCCGGCTGACCCTCCTCTCGAACGCTCTGCGGTGAGCACCGGAACCCTCGATTTGCTCGGCATCCTTTCAGCCTCCCAGGCGCTCAGCTCGCAGACCAGCATCGAAGGGCTTCACGCGCGGGTCGTCGAGATCCTCAGCGCGATGACGGGTGCCACCGACGTCCACCTGGTGCCCTGGCACGAGGACCGCGAGGACTGGCTCGTGCCCACACCAGACCGGGACGACGCCACGGTATCGGCCGCCACCGAGCGGGCCGTACCGATGTCGGTGCTGCGGTATGTCCAGCGGACGAGGGACCCGCTCGTCGTCGTCGACGCAACCCTGGATGACCGGTTCGCCCGGGATCCGTACTTCGCCGGTGTCGACCGCTGCGCGCTGCTCGTGGTACCCGTAGCCAGCCGCGGCGCGCTTCGCGCGGTTCTGCTCCTGGAAAACCGTTTGATCCGCGGCGCGTTCACAGCCAGGCGGCTCGACGCGGTCAAGCTCATCGCCGGGCAGCTCGCCGTCTCGCTCGACAACGCCCAGCTGTACACGGGCTTCCGTCGGATGGCCGACGAGCAAGCCGCGCTCGGCCGCGTGGCAACCCTCGTGGCACGCGGAGTCAGCCCCGCGGAGATCTTCACCGCGGTCAGCGACGAGGTCAGCAGGCTGTTCGGTGCCGAGGCCGGCATCGCCCGCTTCGAGCCTGATGGCTCCGGGCTCGTGTTCGTCGGTCTCAGCAAGCGCATCCGGGCCATCTCGGTCGGGACCCGCTGGCCGCTCGAGGACTTCCTCGCCTCCACCGAGGTGCATCGGACCGGCCGCGCAGCACGATCTCAGCGCCACGACTGGCAACACGCGCCAGGCCCGGTCGCCGAGGCGCTCCGTCAGAACGATCCGCTTTCGATGGTCGCCGCCCCGATCGTGGTCGAAGGCCGCCTCTGGGGGGTTATCACGGTGGCCGAGATGCGCAGTCCTCTGCCCGCGAGCGCAGAGGAACGGGTGGCGAAGTTCACCGAACTGGTGGGCACGGCGATCGCGAATGCCGAGAGCAGCGCGGAGGTGGCTGCCTCGCGTGCGCGAATCATCGCGGCGGCCGACGATGCCCGCCGCCGGATCGAGCGCGACCTGCACGATGGAGCGCAGCAACGACTCGTCACCCTCGCCGTGATGCTCCGCAGGGCGGCGGGAAAGATCCCCGCCGGACTGGACGAACTCAGAGCCGAGGCGGCTCGGGTCACCGAGGGCCTGACGACCGCCGTCGAGGAACTGCGCGAGCTTTCCCGCGGGATCCACCCGTCGATCCTCACCGAGGGCGGCCTGTCGCCGGCGCTCAAGGCGCTCGCGCGCCACTCGGCCGTCCCCGTGGAGCTCGACGTAGGCGTCGAGCAGCGACTCCCGCCGCACGTCGAGGTCGCCGCCTACTACACCGTCGCAGAGGCGCTTACCAACGCGGCGAAGCACGCCGATGCCGGGCGCGCGCGCGTCACGGTCCGAGTCGAGCACGGGGTGCTGCTCCTTTCGATTCGTGATGATGGAGTCGGCGGAGCCAATGCCAGGCTCGGGTCGGGCCTGACCGGGCTCAGGGATCGAATTGAGGCGCTCGGAGGAGAGGTCCGGGTCGCCAGCCCGCCGCGAGGCGGAACGGTTATCGAAGCGCAGATCCCGGTTCTCCAGCCATTCGATTGACCTCGTCGCCGGCGATGTCCCCGCCGCAATGGGACGTCGGCTGGGTACCCAGGCGCCACGACTAGGGTCCCGACACGGGACTCGCCCCGACGCGAGCCAGGTGGTACCGGCGCAAGACTCGCGGCATGAGCACGACCCAACAGCACAACGTGGTGATCGTGTGAGCCCGACGTTGCTCCGAATCTTGATGCAACAGCGCAGGGGCATCGACGCAGATCCCTCCGCGCTCGTCAGATACAGACCCATCACCGAAGCCCGAGAGGAGCCAATCGTGTCCGTGCAACTCGACACGCGCCAAGAGTTCGTAGAACTCGACACACGCCAGAACGACGGTTACACGGTCTCGCTCGAGTGGCAGCGCGAGACCGGCCAGACTCAGATCGTCGTCGGTGACATCCGGACCGCCAGCCAGCTTGTGTTCCCCGTTCCGGCGGCCGACGCCGGCGATGCATTTCGCCATCCGTTCAGGTACGCCCCGTGACGACCGGAGCGTAGGGCGATGGAACTTCGGCACCTGAGATATTTCGTGGCGGTCGCGGAGGAGTTGAACTTCCGTCGTGCCGCCGAGCGCATGTATGTCGCTCAAGGGGCGTTCAGCGAGCAGATCCGCAAGCTCGAGCACGAGCTGGGCGTGAGGCTGCTGGACCGCACTCCGCGGGGCGTGTCACTGACCTTTGCCGGCGCCGCGCTGCTACCGGAGGCTCGCCGCGCGCTGCACCAGGCCGAAGTCGCACAGCTTGCGGCGCGCAACGCATGCGATCGCGCCACCAGCCGTCTGCGGATCGGCTACATGCCGGCTGCGCTGCCGGCCAGCGTGCCGCGGGCCGCGCAGCGCCTGGCGGCCGCAATGCCCCTGCTCGACGCAAGCCTCGAGCCGGGATCGGCCCGTGAGCTGACCGAGGCGATCCGCGCTCAGTGGCTCGATGCCGCGGTGGTGTCCCTACCTACCGAGACGCCCGGGCTTCGCGTGACGCCGCTCGGCGAGCAGCATGCGATCGCCGCGTTGCCGGTCAGCCATGAGCACGCCATGAAGGCCGAGATCCGGCTCGAGCAGCTGGCCCCCGAGCGGATCGTGGTGCTACCGCGCGAGGCCAATCGTCCTCTCTACGACGGCGTCCTCGCGAGCTGTCATGCCGCCGGCGTATCGCCAACGCTGGTCGAGATGCCCGACGCTCACATCGAGCAGGTCCTGCTGGCAGTGGCGTCTGGGGCCGGAATGGCGCTGCTTCCCGAGTCCGTCGCCGATCGCTACGCCGCTCCGGGTGTCCGGTTCGTGCCACTCGGCGGTGACACGGCCAGCTTCGCCGCCGCAGTCCTGACTCGCCGCGATACCGAGCACATGCCTACGGTCGCGTTCCTCCGGGCGGTGTCTGCGCCGGCCAAATCGCGAGGGGCGGGCACTGTGGTCGACGCGCTGCGCAGCGCCGAGATCGGACATGCGGGCCATCGCAGCGAAGGCATCGGACGATGAGGTTGAAACGGTCCAGGCGACTTGCCCGCAAACGCGTACTCGTCGACGACGCCGTCGCGGCTTACAGCCAATGGCGAGATGAGTGCGCGGCGGTCCGGAACGCCTATCGCAGGTGGCTCGGCGCGAGCGCGGTGAGAAAGCGACTTGCGTTCGACGACTACAACGCCGCGCTGGACCGCGAAGAACGTGCGGCACGGCGCTACGCCCGCCTGATGGGACGCGCCGGCGACCTCCCGGAAACCGGACTGGCCCGTCAACTCGTCCAGATCCAGATGAGCGCGCTCGGACGCTGAAGCGATGGCCACGGCAACCGTAGGTCATTCACCCACGCCACTGAGCTCAAGTGGCGGACCGCGACCGCGCACGGCGTTCGTACTGTCCGGAGGAGCCAGCCTCGGGGCGCTCCAGGTCGGGATGCTCCAAGCGCTCTACGAGGCAGGGATCGTGCCCGACGTCCTGGTCGGAACATCGGCCGGAGCGCTCAACGCGGCGTTTATCGCGTCACGGCCGCAGACTCCGGCGACCGCGCAAGCGCTCGGCCGCGTCTGGCGAGGGCTTCAGCGCAAGGATCTCTTTCCGGTCAGCATGAGCGCGGTGCTCGGCGGCCTGTTTGGCCGGCGCAGTCACCTCGTGCCGGACCGCGGCTTGCGTCGGCTGGTCGGTCGCCACGTCGAGTTTGACGACTTGGCCGACGCGTCAATTCCGCTGCATCTGGTCGCGTTCGACCTGGTCGAGGGACGGGAGCTGGTCCTTTCCGAGGGGCCGGCCGTCGATTCAGTCGTCGCCGCCGCGTCGATTCCCGGCGTGTTTCCCCCGGTGGCGATTGGCGCGCGGCGTCTCATCGACGGCGGCGTGGTCAACAACACCCCGATCTCTCATGCGGTCGAGCTCGGTGCTGAGCAGATCTACGTGCTGCCCACCGAAGATGCGTCGTACCGCCAGGTCGATTACGCACCGAGGAGCGCCGTCGATGCCGCCATTCACGGCGTCCGCCTGCTCGTTGACCACCGGCTCGACGCCGACATCGCCCGGTACGCCGCGCAGGCGGAGCTCATCGTGCTCCCGGCGCCCAACCCCGGCGACGTGGCACCGACGAACTTCGAGCACGGCGCGCGTCTCATGATCGACGCCCATGTTGCTGCCCGAGCGGTGCTCGCGCAGCGCGTCGGTGGACATCTGAGACTGGTCGCGTGATGGGCTCATGCATTCACAACCCGAACAGGAGCGGTGACCGAAATGGCCGAGATCGAGCTGGGCGAGGTCTACAAGCGTTACGCGGACGGCTTCGAGGCCGTGAAGCACTTCAGCCTCGACATCCACGACGGCGAGTTGATGGTCCTGGTCGGACCGTCCGGATCGGGCAAGTCAACGGTGCTGCGGATGGTTGCCGGGCTCGAGGACATCTCCGAGGGAGAGCTCAAGATCGCCGGCCGAGTGGTCAACAACCGGGCGCCGAAGGACCGCGACATCGCGATGGTGTTCCAGAACTACGCGCTCTATCCCCACATGACCGTGCGCGAGAACATGGGGTTCGCGCTCAAGCTCGCCAAGGCTCCGCGAGACGAGATCGACCGAAAGGTGACCGAGGCCGCCCGGCTCCTCGACATCGAGCAACACCTCGATCGCAAGCCCGCCAACCTTTCGGGCGGGCAGCGCCAGCGCGTCGCGCTGGGGCGCGCGATCGTCCGCAGCCCGAGCGTGTTCCTGATGGATGAGCCGCTCTCGAATCTCGACGCGAAGCTCCGCGTGCAGACGCGTACCGTGATCGCGCGCATCCAGCAGCACCTGAAGACCACGACGCTCTATGTCACGCACGACCAGACCGAGGCGTTGACGCTCGGCGACCGGATCGCGGTGATGCGCAACGGGGAGCTCCAGCAGGTCGGTTCGCCAAGCGAGCTCTACGCGCACCCGATCAACCTGTTCGTCGCGGGCTTCATCGGTTCACCGGCGATGAACTTCCTTCCGGGCGAGATCGACGGCGACGTGGTGCGTCTCCCGATCGGCGCCCTTCCCCTTCCCGATGAGCTGCGCCGCGCGGTGCACTCGAGCACCACCCCGGTCCGGCGAGAAGTGATCGTTGGCATGCGTCCCGAGCACTTCGAGGACGCCGCCCTCGTCTCGCCACAGGAGCACGGTGGCACCACCTTCACGGCGCGGATCGACGTGCTCGAGTCCCTCGGATCCGAGTACTACGCATACTTTGAGGTCGAGTCCGACCAGGTGTCCGCGCGCGAGCTCGAGGAACTCGCCGAGGACGCCGGCGCGGCCGACCTCCCGGGATCTGACTCCCGGCGTGTCCAAATGGTCGCCCGCCTGAGCGATGGCACCAAGGCACGAAAGGGCCAGCCGCTCGAGCTCTGGTTCGACCCTCGGCACTTACAACTGTTTGATCCTGAGACCGGTCGCAGCCTGCTCGCGGCCGAGCCACAGCGGATTCCGAGCGCGGGCGTCCGTGCGGCCGCATAGGTCCGTGTCGATCCAGCACGACATCGCCGAGCTCGCCAACGCGATCCACAGGATCGATGAACACCTGGTGACCCTCCACGATCGGCTCACGAGGATCGAGGAGACCCAGGCTGAGTGGACCACGCGAGGGTGGGAAGCGCCGCCCGGGGCCGATCGCAGCTCCGACGAGCCCGCCTGAGCTGCGCTCTATCTCCAATCCGGATCACGCCATCCGCACTCGGCGTTGCGCGCCCGGAATGTGAGTGGAGAATCGTCAGAGATCTCACGTCCGCGAACCAATGCCGAGGAGCAAATGCTGAGGAGCAATCGAACATCACTCTCGTTTCGGTCGGTGTCACCTCTGACCTCGGGCGTGCGAGACAGGTCCGCTGAGTTACAACTCCGCGCTCCGATCCCGACCTCCTCTCCGGCGCCTGGAGTCGCCGAGCAGGCTCCGCCGGCGCCGCCCACGAATCGTCTTGGTCTGAACGGCGCCACGGCGCTGGTCGTCGGCAGCATCGTCGGCGTCGGGATCTTCAACCTTCCGTCGTCGCTCGCCCCTTACGGGCCGATCACGCTCGTCTCGATGGGCTTGACGACGATCGGCGCTCTGGCACTGGCCCGGCTGTTCGCGTCACTGTCGCGCCGGATGCCGGCCGACGGCGGGCCGTATGCGTACGCTCGCATGGCATTCGGTAACAAGCTCGGTTTCGCGAACGCCTGGTCGTACTGGATCACT
This sequence comes from Solirubrobacteraceae bacterium, assembly GCA_035252415.1. Taxonomy (GTDB): domain Bacteria; phylum Actinomycetota; class Thermoleophilia; order Solirubrobacterales; family Solirubrobacteraceae; genus Palsa-465. The sequence continues at coordinate 999 of DATFDC010000502.1, read as the reverse complement.
GCCTGGGCGGGCAATGCCGCGATCGCCGTCGGCTGGGTGCTCTACGTCGAGGTGTTCGTCAACAAGGGGCAGGCCAAGCTCTGGTCGATCCTGCTCGTGCTGGCGGGCCTCTGGATCCCGGCGTTCATCAATCTCAGCGGCATCAAGCACATAGGTTCGTTCCAGGTGGTCACGACGATCGCGAAGTTCGCCGGTCTGGCCTTCATGTCGACGGTCGGGCTGTTCTACATCTCGAGCGCCAACTTCACCCCGTGGAACGTGAGCGGAGGCGGCGCGATAAGCGCGATCGGCAGCGGCGCGGCGATCGCGCTGTTCAGCTATCTGGGACTGGAGACGGCGGCCGTGGCAGCGAAGAACGTTCGCGATCCGGATCGCAACATACCTCGCGCGACGCTGCTGGGCACATTCGCCACGGCGGTGGTCTATGTGCTGTCACTCACTGCCGTGTTCGGGATCGTCTCGAACCATGTCCTCCAGAACACCACCGCGCCGTTCTCGACCGCGGTGAACACGATGTTCGGCGGGACGTTCTGGGGCTATGTGATGGCCGGCGTGGTGATCGTCTCGGGCATCGGTGCCCTCAACGGCTGGACGCTGGTCACCGCGGAGATGCCCCGTGCCGCCGCACAGGACGGCGTATTCCCCGAGCCTTTCGAGCGTGTGAACCGGCGAGGCTCGCCGGCCTTCGGTGTCATCACCTCAACCGCGCTCGCGTCGATCGCGATCGTCATCAACTACCTCGGCTCGAACGGGCAGACGGTGTTCACGACGCTGATCCTGATGACCGGGATCACGGCCGCGATCCCCTACGCGTTTTCGGCGTTCGCGCAGATCAAATGGCGCATCGCCGACCACAAGCAGATGGAGACCCCGCGCTTTGCTCGCGACATGATCGTCGCAGGCCTCGCGGTGGTGTTCTCAGCCTTCTTCATCTACTACTCGCGGAACACCGGTCACAGCTTCTGGGTTTACTGGGCGCCGTTCCTGCTGACCGCCGGC
>DATFDC010000501.1:0-2548 GCA_035252415.1 Solirubrobacteraceae bacterium | reverse complement strand
CCTCGTCCTTGCGCATCAGACCGTGGTCGACGAACACGCAGGTCAGCTTCTCGCCGATCGCGCGATGGACGAGCAGCGCCGCCACGCTCGAGTCGACCCCGCCGGACAGGCCGCAGATCGCCCGGCCGTCCCCCACCTGGGCCCGGATCCGCTCGATCTGGTCCTCGATCACCGAGGTCGCGCTCCAGGTCCGCTCGCAGCCGCATACGTCCGTGAGGAAATTCGTCAGGACCTGATTGCCGTATGGCGTGTGGACCACCTCGGGGTGGAACTGGATGCCGTAGACGCCGCGCTCGACCGACTCGAATGCCGCCACCGGGCTCGCTGTGGATGCCGCCAGCGCGGCGAACCCCGGCGGGGGCGCGAACACCGTGTCGCGATGGGACATCCAGCAGGTCTGCTCGGCCGGCGTGCCGGCCAGCAGCGTGCCGGCCTGGGCCACCGTGAGCTGCGAGCGGCCGAACTCGCCGACCTCGGCCCCCTCGATCCGCCCGCCGAGCGCGAGCGCGAGCAGCTGCATCCCGTAGCAGATGCCGAGCACCGGGATGCCCAGCTCGAGCAACTCGGGATCGAGCGCCGGCGCGCCATCCTCGTACACCGAAGCCGGTCCGCCGGACAGGATCACGCCCTTGGGCCGCCGGCGCCGCACCTCCTCCAGACCCACGTGGTGCGGAAGCAGCTCGGAGAACACCCCGCACTCGCGCACCCGGCGCGCGATCAGCTGCGAGTATTGCCCTCCGAAGTCGAGGACGACGACCTCCTCGGTCGCCGGATCCCGATCACTGTCCGGACGGGCCCGCACGGCCCCAGGGACGTCGAGCGAAGCGAGACCAGAACTACTCGACACTGACAGCCGCAGCCGTCGGCTTGGCGCCCATGCCGACGCCCTGCTCGCGCTGGAGGTGCTTGCCCTCGGTCTGGAGCGCCGGCGCCACCGCGAGCTCCGCCCGATTGAACTCGGCGATGTCGCGGTAGCCGCACGTGGCCATCGAGGTGCGCAGCGCGCCCATCAGGTTGAACGTGCCGTCGTTCTCGCGGGCCGGGCCCTTGATGATCTCCTCGAGTGTGCCGTTGGGCGTGGTGGAGATACGAGTCCCGCGCGGCAGCGTCGGGTGGAAGGTGGCCATCCCCCAGTTGTAGCCGCGGCCGGGCGCCTCATAGGCGCGGGCCAGAGCGGAGCCGAGCATGACCGCGTCGGCGCCGCAGGCGATCGCCTTGGCGATGTCGCCGCCGTTCCGCATCCCGCCGTCGGCGATCACCTTCACGTAGTCGCCGGTCTCGAGCATGTGCTGTGAGCGCGCCGCGGCCACGTCGGCGATCGCGGTGGCCTGGGGCACGCCGATCCCGAGCACCCCGCGTGTGGTGCAGATCGCGCCGGGGCCGACGCCGACGAGCACACCCGCCGCGCCGGTGCGCATCAGGTGAAGCCCGGTGTGGTAGGAGGCGCAGCCGCCGACGATCACCGGCGTCGGGGCCAGCTCACGGATGAACTCCTTGAGGTTCAGCGGCGGTCGGCTCTCGTCGCGCGAGACGTGCTCGGCCGATACCACCGTGCCCTGGATGACCAGGATGTCGAGACCCGCCTCGAGCGCCACGTCGCAGTACTTGCGGACCTTCTGCGGGGTCAGCGAGGCGGCCGCCACCACGCCGTGCGACTTGATCTCCTCGATCCGCTTGGCGATCAGCTCCGGCTTGACCGGCTCGCGGTAGATGTCCTGCATCTCGCGCGTGGCGATGTCCTTGGAGAAGGTCGAGATCCGCTCGAGCTCGGCGTCGGGGTCCTCGTAGCGGGTGTAGATCCCCTCGAGGTTGAGCACGGCCAGCCCGCCGAGCTTGCCGATGATCCCCGCCGTCTCCGGCGAGACCACGCCGTCCAGCGCCGCGCCGACCAGCGGCAGCTCGAACCGGTAGGGACCGAGGGTCCAGGAGATGTCGACGTCGTCGGGGTCGCGCGTGCGCCGCGAGGGCACGATCGCGATCTCGTCAAATCCGTACGCCCGCCGGGCCTTCTTGCCGCGTCCGATCTCTACTTCCATTGCGGCATCGTATGGGTCGGGCCGGACGGGAGCGGTGCGTGGGACATCGGGTGGTCGATCGTAGCAGCGGGTCCCCGGCGTCCCGGCGCCTCGGATCCGCCAAATTCCGGGGAAATCGACTAGCCGATTTCCGCGCCGACTTGCAGGTGCTCGAGCTCGACCTCGCCGAGCAGCCGCTCCACAGCAGCGGGATCGATCAACCCGGCCCCGAAGTGCTGGACCGACTCGGCGCCGCAGGCCACGCCGTAGCGCAGGCACTCGATCGGCGAGCGACCCTGGTAGCGGGCGGCGATGTAGCCGGCCAGGAAGGCGTCGCCCGAGCCGATCGTCGAGCGGGCCTCCTGCTCCTCGATCCGCACCCGGAACAGCGCCGGGCCGCCGTCCTCGGCGACGTAGGCATAGCAACCGTCGGAGACCGTCATGATCGCCTCGGCCGGACCCAGCCGAGTCATCTCGACCACCGCCTCGGCCCGGTCGCCCGGCTCATTGAACTCATGTCCGACCAGCTCCTC
>DATFDC010000500.1:0-7110 GCA_035252415.1 Solirubrobacteraceae bacterium | reverse complement strand
GCGCCGCGCCCTCTACCCGCTGGTGGTCGCCTCCCAGGCGGTGCCGGTCGTCGTATTCGCGCCGGTGCTCGCGTTCTGGCTCGGCTTCGGGCTGGTGCCGAAGCTCGTGGTGATCGCGCTGGTCTCGTTCTTCTCGATCGTCGTCACGACCACGGCCGGGTTCGCAGCGGTCGATCCCGACCTGATTAAGCTGATGCGGACCTTCGATGCCACGCGCCTGCGCACGTTCTGGCACGTGGAGCTTCCCACCGCCCTCCCCGGGGTGTTCACCGGGGTCAAGATCGCCGTGGCGGTGTCGGTGATCGGGGCTGTGTTCGCCGAATGGAACGGCGCCAACTCGGGCCTCGGGTACGTGATCCTCCAGTCCGTGCCACAGCTGCTCGCGGCCCGCGGGGTGGCCGCCGTGGTCATCCTGTCGCTGTTCGCGATCGCGCTGTTCTCGCTGCTCGCCCTGGCCGAGCGGCTCGCGCTGCCCTGGGCGTATCGCCCCGGTGAGGAGCAAGCCTTATGAAACGCTCGCGCGCCACCGCCACCGCCACCGCCGTCGCTGCGCTGATCGTGGCCCTGGCCGCGCTGCTGTCCGGATGCGGCGAGAAGTCCGAAGCGGTCACCGGCGCCGCCGGCTCGACCCAGCCGTTCACGCTGATGCTCGACTGGGTGCCCAACGCCGACCACGCCGGCATCTATCAGGCGCTGGCCGACCGAGACTTCGCCAAGGCGGGGCTCGACGTCCACGTCCAGATCCCGTCCGACCCGGCTTCGCCCCTGAAGCTGCTGGCCGCGGGCAAGGTCGACGCGGCGATCTCCTACGAGCCCGAGGTGCTGCTGGCTCGCAACCAGAACCTGCCGTTGGTGTCGGTGGCGGCTCTGGTACAAGAACCCCTTACCTCGATCGTGTCGGTCGGCTCCAAGCACATCACGAGCCCGGCGAAGCTCAAAGGCAAGCGGATCGGCACTGCCGGTATCTCCTACCAGCACGCGTACCTGACCACGATCCTGGCCCACGCCGGCGTGCCGGAGAGCTCGGTCAAGGAGATCAACGTCGGCGTGAATCTGGTCCCGGCCATGCTCTCGGGCCGGGTCGACGCCACCCTGGGGGCGTACTGGAACGTCGAGGCCATCCAGCTGGCCCAGCTCCACAAGCATCCCAACGTGATTCACATGGAGCAGGTCGGCGTCCCGGACTACGACGAGCTCGTGGTGGTCGTGCGAAGGGACACGATCATCAAGCATCCCGACGTGGTCCGGCGCTTCGTGCAGGCGCTGGCCCGCGGCTACGAGGCGGTCCGGCGAAACCCGCAGGAAGCCGTGAACAACCTGGTCCACGCGAGCTCGGGGCTCGACCCCAAGCTCCAGCTGGCGAGCGTCAAGGCGACCCTGCCGGCGTTCTTCCCGACCAATCCGTCCACCCCGTGGGGATGGCAGGACCCCAAGCAGTGGACCGCGTACGGACAGTGGATGCTCAGCCACCACCTGATCTCGAACCCGAACGCGGTGATCGACGCCTCGACCAACGAGCTGCTGGCCGGTCAGGGTCTATAAGCAGATCATCATCGAGGCCGACCGATGATTTTTCCGGGTCGCGTCGGTCTGATCCCATACGATGAGTCTCATGGCGGTTGCGTCTCCAGGACTCGAACAGCGGCTCGAGCAGCACCGATCTGAGCTGACTGGCTACTGCTACCGCATGCTCGGTTCGCCGTTCGAGGCCGAGGACGCCGTCCAGGACACGTTCCTGCGCGCCTGGCGCGCCTTCGACCGCTTCGAGGGCCGGGCCGCTTTCCGGTCGTGGCTCTACCGGATCGCCACCAATGTATGCCTGGACATGCTGAACAGCCGCAACCGACGGGCCCGCCCGATGGACTTCGGCCCGGCTGTCGAGCCGGTTGAGTCGAATCTGAACACGCTGCCCGAGGTCACGTTCATCGAACCGATCCCGACCAGCCTGGTCAGCGCCGAGAGTGATCCCGCCGAGCTGGCCGTCCAGCGCGACACGATCCGCCTGGCCTTCGTGGCCGCGCTCCAGCACCTGCCGGCTCGTCAGCGGGCGGTGCTGATCCTGTGCGAGGTTCTGCGCTGGAAGGCCAGTGAGGTCGCAGAGCTGCTCGACACGAGCGTCGCCTCGGTCAACAGCGCGCTGCAACGGGCCCGGGCCACGCTCGAGCAGCGCGAGATCGAAGCCACCGATGCGGTCGCGCCGATGGACCCCGAGCAACAGGAGTTCCTCGAGCGCTACGTCGACGCGTTCCAGCGCTACGACGTGGAGGCGCTGACCGAGCTGCTGCGCGAGGATGCCAGCCAGTCGATGCCGCCGTTCGACATGTGGCTCTCGGGCCGCGAGGACGTCCTCACCTGGTGGTTCGGCCCGGGCATCGGATGTGCCGGCTCGCGCGTCATCCCGGTCGAGTCGGCCAACGGCTGCATCGCCTTCGGTCAGTACAAGCCGAGCGAGTCGGGCAGCGGCTACGACCCATGGGCACTGCAGGTGCTCGAGATCGTCGACGGCAAGATCGTGGACATCACGTTCTTCCTGTCGACCGAGCGGCTGTTCCCGCTGTGGGGGCTCCCGCCGCGGCTCGACGACTAGGCACCAGCCCTCGCGCAACTACGCCCGCCGCCTGCGGCTTGCTCCCGTCGATTCATCCTCTGGGCGGTGTCCGCAAAGACCAAGTCATATTGGTTGTACGCATGACTTCGGAGCGGACACACCGACGGGTTGTCAGCGTACATAAAGCTATATTTGGTTTATGCCTGACATCAATGGTCTCCAGACCGAAGCGTTCCATCAAGCTGGCTACTTCACTGCCGCACAGGCACGAACGCATCGCGTGAGTACCCAACTGCTCGACCACTACGTGCGCGCCGGACGATTCGAGCGGCGCCGACGTGGGCTGTACCGAGTCAGCGGCTTCCCGAGCGGCGAGCACGACGACATCCGCGAGGCGTGGCTCGCAGTCGGTCCAGATAAGGCCGTGGTTTCGCACGAGAGCGCGCTCGTCCTGCACGAACTGAGCGACCACATACCTGACGCGGTTCACGTCCTTGTACATAGACGTCACCGGGGACTCCGCAAGCCCTCAGGCGTTGTCGTCCACACGACTAGTAGCGAGCACCCGATCGCGACGGTCTGGCGTGACGGCATTGCTGTCACCCCGCCCGCGTGCACCATCGTAGACGTCGCCGACCAGGTGCAGCCTGACCAGCTCGCACTTGCTATCCGCCAAGCGTTCGCGCGGGGGCTTTTGACGCGCCGGCAGCTCGAGGAGGAGGCGGATCGGCGTGGCGTGCGTGCGACGATCGATCGGGCGATCGACTCCCAGGGATGAGGTACGCCACCGCAGCAGCGTTTCGCGCGGCACTCGACGACCGGCTTAAGGCCGAGTCGCAGCGCACCGGCGCCGCCCTTCCACGGGTACGCAAACGCGTAGCCTTCGAGCTCTTCCTGCGCCGGCTCATCATCGCCGCGCCCGGCAGATGGGTGCTGAAGGGAGCCTTCGCGCTCGATCTCCGCCTAGCCGTGCCCACCCGGCCTACCAAGGACATCGACCTCGGCAGAGACGACAACACCGACGCCGCGATCGACGACATAGTCGCAGCGCAACAGCTCAACCTCGGCGACTACTTCTCGTTCTCCGCCACACGAACCCACGCCTTCGAGGACACGGACGAGTTCGCTGCCATCCGCTTCAACGTGCGCGCGGAGCTCGCGGGACGAACGTTCGAGCAGTTCATCGTCGATATTGCCTTTGTCGATCCGATCACGTGGATACCCGAACCCGTTACGACATCCAACCTCCTTGCGTTTGCGGACATCGAGCCGGTTCAGATTCCCACCGTGCCAGTCGTCCAACATCTTGCTGAAAAGGTCCATGCATACACACGACGCTACGGCGAGACGCAGCGTGCAAGCACGCGGCCGAAGGACCTCGTCGACATCCTGCTGATCGCGACAGCCGAACCGGTCGACGCTGCGGAACTCCGACACGCTCTTGAGCGGACGTTCCAAACGCGCGGACGACAGCCCCTTCCTGCCGCCCTCCCCAAACCGCCGGATGACTGGCGGCGGCCCTACGAGGGGCTTGCGTCCGAGGTCGGAGTCGCCCGCGACCTTCGCACGGCGTTCAACCAGGCTGCGACGTTCCTCGACCCCGTCCTGTCGAAGACGGCGCAAGGATGCTGGGATCCTCGGTCACGAGCGTGGCAGACCGGCGAAGGAACCCGTTAGTTATGAGCCGACGCAATGATCCAATGCCGGAACTGATTAAGTCGTCAGGACGTCCTGGAGCCCCATGAACGCGACCAGGTCGCGGAGCTCATCTGACGCGCCCTGCAGCAGGAACACGCAGCGGTGCCGGCGCGCCGCGAGCTGAAGGCGAGCCAGCGCATCGACGGTCACCGCATCGGCGGCCACGCCGCTCACGTCGCAATGCGCCACGGTGGCGCCGCTGCGCGTGAGGAGCCCGCAGATCCGCTCGGACAGCCCGGGCATGTCCTCCCGCGCGATCGGGCCCCAGATCGCGAACGTGATCGTGCGTGGCGGCGACGTCGCCATCGCGGTATAGACCGCGTCACAGCGGAAAAATCATCTGTTGAGCCCGGAGCGTCAGGCGGCGTGGCGCCGGACCGCCTCGCGGAAACGGGCGTCGTCGGCGTGGCCGGGCTCGGTGGTCGCGATCCAGTCCTCGAACGTGGCGACGAACCGCTCGGGCTCGTCGAGGAACGGAAAGTGGCCGGCGGCCTCGAACAGCTCGAAGCGGCTGCCGGCGACCAGCTTGTGGGCCCGCCGGCCGTGGCCCGGAGGGATGATCCGGTCGCGCGCACCCCACACGATCAACAGCGGCAACTCCTCGGCCAGGTACAGGCGGTCGAGCGCCTGGACCCGCTGCCCGGTCACGTCCACGCTGGCCCGCAACGTCTGCACGAACGCGCCGCGGCTCTCGGAGTCGCCCAGCGAGGCGTGCCCACGGGCCATCTCGACTGCGTCGTTGCCCAGTTGAATGCCGAGTCGGCCCAAGCCACGTCCCACCGTCCGGCCGGCGTCCAGCACTCGGCGGCCGGCCAGAAGGGGGAGCACGAGCTCCGACCCCGGAAGGGTCGCCGCACGGAGCAGGCCGTGCACACTGCGGCCGAGCCCTCCGCTCGAGACCAGGGCCAGACGGTCGGTCCGCTCGGGGAACTGGTAGGCGAACTGCATGGCCACCCCTCCCCCAAGCGAGTGGCCGACCACGCTGACCGGCCCGAGCCCGAGCCACAACACGAGGTCGCGGATGCCCGAGGCGAACGCTCCCATCGAGTAGTCCCCGCGGGGCTTGGCGCTCTGGCCGTGGCCGAGGAGATCGGGGGCGAGAACGGTGTGGTGGCGGGCGAGCTGTGGCGCCACCCCCTCCCACACCGTCGAGGAGGAGGTGATCCCGTGGATCAGCACGATCGGCGGGCCGCTGCCGGCCAGCCAGTAGGCGACGCGGTGCCCGTGGATAGTCGTCTCTTGCAGCTCGAAGCTCATCCCGCCCGCGGGATCCTAGCCGCGCCGGTCGGATACCGCGTCAGCGTCGCCGGAGCCACTCGCCGAGCAGCGGGTCCACGGGCCGCGCAGCACGCGGCTCGAGGATCAGGTGTCCCTGCCTGGCCAGCCGCTGGGCGGCGCCGTTGAGCGTGTTGCGGGCGATCTTGTGCTCGGCCGCCACCGCGCGGCTGGTCGGGCCCCGTCCGTCGGCCACCGCGCTCAGCACCACTCGCTCGGCTGTCCCGAGCTGCTCCCATAGAGTGCTGCACGCGGGCTCGACCCGGGCCAGCGCCGCGTCGACCACTTCGCCCGCCAGGAGCGCATCGCCACTCGCGCCGTCGAGCAACCGGTCGGCCAGGAGATACGCCAGCAGCATGCTCCGCTGCGGGTGCCCGGCGGCGAAGACCATGAGCTCGCCCAGCGCCTCGGCGGGATCGAGCTGCTCGGTTTCGTAGCGCTGCGCGAGCTCGGCCAGCGTCTGCTCGAGCGGCAGCGGGGTGAGCGTCATCGGGTCGGCCTGGCCGAAGAACGGCCGCTCGCGATCTTCGAACAGCTCGCGCATCATCGAGGGCTCAGAGCCGGCGTACACGTAGGCGGCCGCGTCGCCGTGGTACTGGATGCGCGAGCGCAGCAGACCGTCGAGATCGCGCCGGGCCACCAGCAGATCCTGGAATTCGTCGAACACCACCAGCGTCGGGATGCCGTCGCGGCGCCAGAGCTCCAGCGGCAGGTCGAGCACCCGCTCGACCACGGTGGTCGCCGTGGCGATGTCGACCTCGGCCGGCCGCGGAGCGAGCTGTACGCTCGCGCCCGGCACCGACAGCGTCACGCCCAAACGGGCCAGCAGCCCGCTCAGGTGCGCGCGCAGCCAGCTCCCCTCGATCTGCGCATACCCGGCCGCGATCCGGCGTGCGACGTCGGCCAGATCGGCCACGCGCGAGAGATCCACGTGCGCCGTGCGCCATCCGGTCTCGCGTAGCTGCGCCGCGTGCGCGAGCAGGACGCTCGTCTTGCCGTACCGCCTGGGTGCGACCAGGCGGACGTTGACCCGATCGCCGGCGCGGCGAGCCAGGAGCGCCAGTTCCTGTTCGCGGTCGATGAGGAGATCTGGCGCCACCGGTCCCTCGAACGGGAACGGCGTGCCTTGACCAATATATGGCTCCATTTCAGGTACCAGATGGTACCATAAATCGGTACCGCCCCTGCGGAGAAGCGCGAATTCGACCCGGATAGCGCGTCACGCGACACGCTCCGCGCCGGGGTGACGCGCTACCGCCTCCCAGACGGATAACCCGTCACGTCCAGGCCGCGGCGGCGGCGTGTGACGACTTATCCGCGCGAGACCCGGCCCGCAGGTGACGACTTATCCGCGCGAGACCCGTCCGAGGGTCAGGCGGCCACCCGACTGACCGCCGAGCTGCCCACCGCCCGGAGCGCGTGCAGGCCGGCGAGCCCGGCCCACGGGGCGTACGGATCGCCGCCCGAGCTCAGTCGCCCGACCAGCTTCACGTAGGCGAGATCGCCCGCGGGGATCTGGTCGAGGCGGCCCTGCCCGGTGAACGCCAGCATCTGGATGGTCCAGCTGCCGATCCCGGGGATCGCCCGCA
>DATFDC010000499.1:0-8825 GCA_035252415.1 Solirubrobacteraceae bacterium | reverse complement strand
ACCGACGACCGCGACGTCATCCAGCGGGCCGTCGCCGGCGCCGACGGGGTACTCGTCGTGCTCGTGCCGCGCGGCGTGCACCACTACGCGTCGGGGACGGCGCAGGCCGTGCTCGACCACGCCGAGCCAGGAGCGCGGCTCGTGTTCTCCTGCGGCTGGCACATCACGCTCGACGGCCAGGACGTCTACACGTGGAAGCTCAAGGCGCTGGTCAACATCGGCGGGCGCCTCGCCCGACTCGCCCGCTTCGCCGACCTCGACGACCAGGTCGAGGCGACCCGACGCATCTTCGCGAGCGACACCCGCTGGACCGTCGTACGGGGCAGCAGCCTAGAAGAAGGCGTCAGCGAGGGCTTGCCGGTGTGGAGCCGCCACGTCGGCGATCCCATCCTCCAGAGCGACATCACGCGCCGCGTCGACTTCGCCCTGTTCATGGTCCACGCCCTCGAAAACGACGATCTCGTGCACGAGGCACCCGCGATCGTCAGCCGCCAGAGCCCCTCGGCGCTCGCGCACGGCTCAGCGCCTGCCTCCCTGGAGCGGACATAGCGACAGTTTCAACGGATGCGCTGAGCTCAGCAGTGGAGCCGGTCGCGCTGCTCTACAGACGCTCCGCTATCGCTTCCGCCTGGCAGGAGCAGTCGTGCGAGCGTGACGTCTGGGGGGTGGACCAGTCAGACCGGAGTCCCAAGACCACGGCTGGCGAGGACCTGCTCTTCTTATCGCACGGGTATCTCGGCGCCCTCGTCCGCAGACGCGCTTCGCGCGGTCAGCAGGGCCGGTTTCGGTTAACGCGCGGCGCGTCCGCTCCGACTGAGAGCGGCGGCCATAACCGAGGCGGGACGCACCGCTGACGATCGATCAACCAGCGCTCTCGTGTATATCGCGACCGGGCCCCCGCGTAATCGGCGGGCTGGGACGAATCAGCGCACGTGTAGCTGAACGCTCGCGGCGGTTGTCGTGCCGGCCGCGTTGCCCGCGGTGACGCTGCAGCTCACGCTGCCCGGCGCCCGGTCTTTGCCCACGGTCAGCGTGGGTTTTGCGTTTTTGTGGGCAATGCCGTTGACCCGCCACGCGTAAGAGAAGCGGTGGGCGCGGCGCCAGCTGCCGCGCCTGCAGGTCAGGGTGTCACCGGAACGCGTGAGGCTTGGTGCACTCGTGTTCAGCGGCAAGGCGGTTGGGTTGGCGGTTCGCCAGATCCTTCCATACCAGCCGTCCTTCACGTAGAGCGCGTCTGAACTCAGCTCAAGCTCCAAAACTCCTGAGGCCTCCGATGCGCCCGGAGGCCTCACGATCGCGGACGGAAGCGGGATCGCGAACGTCTGCAGGCTGGGAAGGAGCAACCCGGTCAGTTGGCCGCTTACGGCCTGCCGCACGACCGCGCCGGCGTTCCAGGCCAGAGCGGTCGACCAACTGCTCTCACCGACGAGTGGTCGTTGCATACGGGTTCCGCACCGCTCGAGAAACACATCGAGTTCGCCGCCTCTCACGACCGCGAACTGACCGTCAGGAGTCAGTGACCCCCATCTCGGCGGATAGGCGCGCATCAAGTGCACTCCCGGACACGTCTTGTGATCCAGCGTGGGCGAGTTCAGGTCCGCGTATGTCGTCGCGTTGGTCGGGTCGTCCCGGAGTTCGCCCGTCCCGATGCTCTGAAAGTAAGAGGTGACTGCGCAGTTGTAACAACTCGCGTCCCACCTGATCCAATAGGTCCCAACGTCGTCCGGCCCGTCCGCACAACTGATCTCCACATACTCGTCTGGCGGCCACGGGCATTGCGGCACGCCGGGGCTGGGCGTGACGGGCTGCCGGGTCCCGTCAACGAGAGAATACCGCTCAGCGTCGTACGGCCCGGACGGGTCCGAAGTCATGGGGCAGCCCATCAGGACCCATGGAGGACTGAGCGCATCAACGTGGCATGAGGGGTCGAGCGCCGTCTCGGTGCCGAGCCGCTGGTTGATCACGACCCAGCCCGGGTCCGCGCCCGAGCCTGGGCTCAAGACAGCCTTGCTGAGCAGCACATAATCACCGCTCGCCCAGATCCCTGTAACCCCTCCCATCAGGTGAAACGCGCTGCGCAGGACGACCTCGTTGGCGGGCGCCGGCCGTGCCCCATGGTGCCCAACCACGCCGGCACGGGCCACGGTCCCGCTACCTGCCGCCCCAAGGACAACGAAAACGAGCATTGACCGCCAAAGCGCCCGCACGTCAACTAAAACGTGCCCACCGCGGAAAAGTTCCTGACCGCCTTTGCCTCTCCCCCGCTGCTTCAAGCAGGGTCGTTGTGCTTTGCCGCGAACCGTCTCGCCTTTTCGCGGTTGCCACATGTGGCCATGACGCACCAGCGGCGCCGTCCGGTGCGATCGATGAACAGCCATCCACAACCGGTCCCCGCGCATGCGCGGACGCGGCGGAGAGCGGGCGAGGTGAGGAGCTCGCCCGCCGACCACGCCGCGGCAGCAAGCGGAGCGGACAGGTCTGCCGCCGGTGCGATCTCCCAGCGGATCGTCCGCTCTGCTCGGTGCAGGTGGAGAGTCTGGGCGGCCACGGCGACCTGGTCGGCGACGGCAGGCCAGGCCGGGGCGCCGGCAGGTTCCCGAAGCACGGCGTACAGGTTCGCGCGAAACGCTCTTGCGTGCTCGAGCACGGAGGCGGCCGCGCCGGCGCTTTCGCGCGCGCGCTGGCGAAGCACGGCGACCTGGTCTGAGCGAAGGATCCCGACGAACCCGCCCCAGACCGCCAGGTGCTCGTAGTCCGTAAGGTACTCGACGGCCCCCTGCCCGTCCCATCCCGCCCAGGTGTTGCAGAAGTCAAGCGCCGGATGTCCGCTTATGCGGGCCGGCAACCGGAGTCCCTCTACGACCTCATAGTGTGCTGGCATGCTCGGCGTCCGATCGCACCCTACATCAGCTCCCGCTACTGCTTGACGAACAGTTGACTAACCTGTAACGTCGATTTTACCGGTTAGTACAGCAGTTGGGAGGAAGCATGCCTGATCTCGTAGCACTCGGCGCGCGCCGCCTCCTCATTGCCGTCACGGCTGCGCTCATCGCTTTGGTAGTGCTCACCAGCTGCGGCGGAAGTTCGTCGTCGTCGAGCACCCCGGGCGCCGCGAGCACGCCGCCGGCCACATCGGCCGGCAGCACGGGGCCAGGACGCCATTGCGATCCGGAACCTTGCCAGCTCACGCGTGCCGAGTTGGCCGCCAAGCTCGACGCCCTGTGCCTGCGCGGGAATGCAGCCGTCAAGCGAGCCGACGCCACCTTCAGGCAGGCGACGAAGGCCAGCGAATATGCGCAGGCGGCCGTCGCGATGAGGACGGCGCTGCGTGAATTCCCGCCTTATCAATTCGCGATCCTCGGCCTGACGCCACCCCCACAGGACCAGGCCGCGTTAACGCGCTACGTAGACCTGACCCGTCGCATCGACGGGCTATCGGACAGGATCGTCGCCGCGGGACGCGCACGCGATACCCCAGAGGCCATTCGCCTATCGCAGCTCGTGCAGAGAGAGCTGGCGACGCGCACCAGCGCCGCCGTCGATCTCGGCACAAAACACTGCGGCCGGTAGCGCTCGCAACCGCTCGAGAGCGGTCAAAGCGGTGCTGTGAGGTAGCGCTGGATGCTCGGCCCGACCCATTGGATTACGTCGCGTGGCTGGGCGGAGGCGAGTGGTTCCATGCAGAGGATGTAGCGGGCAAGCGCGACTCCGCCGAGTTGGGCCGCGAGCAGGTTGGCGCGGATCTCGGGCTGGTCGGAGCCGAGTTCGGCGAGTAGCGGCCCGAACAGGTGGGTGCGCATGAAACTCGCCAGCAGGTCGGCGGCGGTTGGCTCGGTGATCGCGGCGCGCAGCAGCGTGATCACCGGGTGCCGGCTGCCCTCTTGATCCCAGGTGCGCACGAACAGGGCGACGAGGCCCTCTCCCGCACGGTTCTTGCCGGCTTTCAGAATCCGGGGCAGCTCGCGGTCGGGGTCGAACGGCCAGTCGATCGCGGCTGCGAGCAGGTTTGCCTTGCTGCCGAAGAAGTGCGTGATCAGCGCGGCATCGACGCCCGCCGCTGCCGCGATCGCCCGCATCGATGCACCCTCAAATCCCAGCTCGGCGAACAGGCGCCGTGCCGCGGCAAGGATCGCCTCGCGCGTGTGTGTCCCCGCCGCGCCGGGGCGGCGTCCAGTGCGCGGCGTGCGCGTCACGCGTTGCGCCCGATCAACGTCATCACGACATAGCTTGACAAAAGATCTCAACACTGTAAAGTCATCGCTGTAAAGTCATCAGTGTTGAATATAGGGGTCGGCGATGAATCGCAAATGGTGGACGCTGGCGGCGGTGTGCGCCGGCGTGTTCATGCTGCTGCTCGACATCACGATCGTGAATGTCGCGCTGCCCGACATCGAGCGCGGATTCCACGCCTCGCTGTCGGACCTGCAATGGGTGATCGACGCGTATGCCTTGACGCTCGCCGCGTTCCTGCTCACGGCGGGCTCGCTTGCGGATCTGTACGGGCGGCGGATCCTGTTTGCCGCCGGGATCGCGATCTTCACGCTCGGGTCGCTCGCCTGCGCGCTCTCGACGAGCTCGCTGTTCCTCGTGATCGCCCGGGGTGCGCAGGGCATTGGCGGCGCGATCATGTTCGCCACCTCGCTCGCGTTACTCGCGCAAGCGTTCCAAGGCAAGGACCGCGGCGTCGCGTTCGGGGCGTTCGGCGCGATCACGGGGGTCGCGATCGCCGTCGGTCCGGTCCTCGGCGGCGCGCTCACGAGCGGCGCGGGGTGGCGCTGGATCTTCTATGTCAACCTCCCGATCGGAGCGATCGCGCTGCTCGTGACGTTGCTGCGTGTCGACGAGTCGCGGGATCCGAACGCAAGGCGCCCCGACTGGATCGGCTTCGTGACCTTCAGCGCCGGCCTGGCCGCGCTCGTGTTCGCCCTGATCCACTCCAACGCCGACGGCTGGGGCTCGAGCACCGTGGTCGTCTCGCTTTCCGCGGCCGGCGTCCTTCTCGCCTCGTTCCTCCTCGCCGAGCGCCTTCAGTCACACCCGATGCTCGATCTCCGCCTGCTCCGCGTCCCAACCTTCAACGGCGGCCTGGTCGCCGCCTGGGCGATCTCAGCGTCGATCTTCTCCACCCTGACGTTCCTCGTCCTGTATCTGCAGAACATCCTCGGCCTGTCCGCCGTCGCCACTGGCATCCGCTTTTTGCCGCTCACGGGCGCGATCTTCCTCACTGCCGGGATCGCCGGACGACTGACGGCGCGCGTGCCTCGGCGACTGCTGATCGGACCCGGGTTCGCACTGGTGGGCGGCGGCATGCTGCTCATGCGCGGCCTCACCCCGGGCTCCGGATGGGCGCATCTGCTGCCGGGGATGATCGTCGCCGGCGTCGGCGCCGGCCTGGTCAATGTGCCGCTGGTCTCCACCGCGGTCGGGGTAGTCGAGCCCTCCCGCGCCGGGATGGCCTCGGGCATCAACTCCACCCTGCGCCAGGTCGGCATCGCCACCGGCGTCGCCGCCCTCGGCTCGCTGTTCGCAAGTCAGGTCCGCTCGAGCGTCGTCGACCACCTCGCGGCCACACCCCTGTCCGGGAACGCTCACCAGCTCGCGCACGCCATCTCGGGCGGCGGAGCAGCCCACGCCGTCACCGCCACGCCGGCACCGCTGCGCGGCCTCGTGGCCGGCGCGGCCCGCGCGGGATTCGTGAGCGGCCTCAACGAGATCCTCCTGATCGGCGCGATCGTCGCGCTTGCCGGAGCCGTGATCTCACTCGTGCTGATCCGCGAACGCGACTTCATCACGACCGACGAAGTCGCGATCGCCGTCGCGGGATGACGCCGGCCAAGGGACGACAGACCGCCCAACACCATCACTACCAGCAACGAAAGGAACCCGACCGCCATGTCGAGCGTCTCCACATTCGGCACTCAGCTCATCGGTCAGACCGAGAAGGCACTGAACGCGATACTCGACGAACAACTCGCGGGGACGGGCCTGACCGAGCCACAATGGGTGACCCTTACGATCGCAGTCATGAGTCGCGGGACGATCGACCGCGCTGCGTTCGTCGGCCGCGTCGCAGACGCGCTCAAGCTCAGCCCCACAGAGGCACAGGCACGAGTCGAGGAACTGACGGCCGCGCAGCTACTCGAACGGCCCCGGGGTGACCACTCGCAGATAACCGTCACCGATGCCGGCAGCCAACTGCACACACGGATCCGCACCAACGTCACCGAGATCACGCAGCGCCTCTGGGGCGACCTGCCCGCCGAGGACCTGACCACCGCAGGCCGCGTCCTGGCAGCGGTGCTCGACCGAGCCAACGCAGAGCTGGGCCGAAGCTGACACGGAGACGCCCTGAAGCCGTATGACCACGATCGAAGCGATCGGGTTCGACCTCGACATGACTCTGGTCGACTCTCGGCCCGTGTCACGTCGGGCGCTCGAGCGGTTGGTCTCCGAGTACGACGCGCATCTCGACATCGAGACGCTGATGTCCGCCTACGGGCTGCCGCTGTCACGCTGGCTACCGCCGGATGTGGACGGTGGACTGTTCCGCAGGCTCCAGGCGCACCACTTCGGGAGCGCCGTGCCGATGCCGGGGGCCGACCTCGCTCTTGCCGCCGTGCGCGACATCCCCGCGCGCACGGTCGTGGTTACCTCGGCCCCACTCGCGATAGCCGCCGGGATGCTTCACGCCTGCGGGTTGCAGGTCGACCGCATCCGGCCCGGCGCATGGGCCGCGGAGAAAGCCGAGCCGATACGTGCAGAAGGCTGCTGGGCCTACGTCGGAGACCACGCTGACGACATGCTCGCCGCACGGCAGGCCGGCGTCATCGCGGTCGGGGTCAGGACCGGCAGCAGCCGGCCCTCGGGCGCTGACATCGAACTGGAGGACCTCACAGCCTTTCCGGCGTGGCTGAAGCACCGAAGCCGGTCAACGTCATGACCATGCTCGATCCGCTCGACGAGGGTCCCTGCCATGCTCGAGCTACGGGCGAGCAGCTGTTCGATCGACCGTAGGCCGAGATCGACCCGAGACAAGGAGGCCAGAGTGCCCGACACCGTGTACCCGACCGCGACGAGCGAGCTGGCGGCGCGCCGCAAGCAGGCAGCGCCCTAGATCCATGAGGCCTTTCAGGCGTTCAGCCGCCAGGCGTTCGCCGAGGGCGCGCTGCCCGAGAAGACCAAGCAGCTGATTGCGGTCGCAGTGGCGCACGTCACCCAGTGCCCGTACTGCATTCGCGGTCATGCGCGGCTCGCCCAGCGCCGGGGCGCAAGCGAGCAGGAGATCATGGAGGCGATCTGGGTGGCGGCGGAGATGCGAGCCGGTGCGGCGTACGCGCATTCGGTGATCGCACTGGACGCGCTGAGCGAGCGCGACGGGGCGCATTGAGCGGACCGATCGCGGCCGGCCCTACGGCTTGAAGACCATGAAGCCGACGATCACGAGGATCAGCGCCAGTGAGGCGTAGTTCGCGAGCAGCGAGACGCGGTCGCCCAGCAGCGCCCGCAGCTCGCCGTTGACCGGCTCGTCCCGCTGCGCGAGCTCGGCGGCGAGCCGGCGGGCCTGCTTGGGGCGCTGGCCCCCCAGACCTCCGAGCGCGAGCGCCGCGAGATACATGCCGATCGACGCGGCGACCCAGCCCGACCCGTAGCCCCAGCGTCCGAGGTGCACCAGCCACAGCCCGAAGGCGCCGATCAGGAGCGTGCCGATCGCCACCAGCAGCACGCCCACTCTCGTCAGCGAGAGCAGCAGCGCGATGTCGGCCGGTGAATCGCGGCGCCGCGCCGCCTCGAACCCCACGCCGGCGAGCACGATCCCGGCCACGAACGCGAGCGCGCCCAGCAGATGCAGCACCAGCGCGATGTTGTACGTGGCGCTATCCACGGGCGCCGACCCAGTGCATGGCTCGCGCGTGCGCGCGCGCGGGTACGGTCACCGGCGTCACCGGCGCGTGGGCGAACACCGTCGACATCATGAACCCCGGGAACACCGCGTGCGGGGCGGCATCGTGGGGGATCGAGACGACCAGCCCGAATCCCATACTCCCTAGGAGATCCAGGCTGGTGTCCCGCGGGACTCGGTCTCACCGGGGACGCTCGCGGTCGCGGTCGCGTCTCCCGTCACGAGCATGCGGCAGCCCGTGGTGGCGTGGACCTGGCGTTCCACCCGCCCGGGGATCACGATCGTGTCGCCAGTGTCGAGCGGGTGGGTGACGCTGGCTATGTCGATCGTGGCCCGGCCGTCGAGTAGCGTCCAGATCTGCTCGGTGTCGAAGACATGCACCGGGCCGCTTGCGCCGGCGGCCATGTCGACCTGCCATAGCGAGCGCCCGCTCGTCGCGCCGAGTGTCGGGGAGGCGAGCGTCGTCATCGTCGCATTCGGTGTGACCGTCGTTCGCGTGTCCGCGCGTTTGACCAACTGTTTCATGGATGTGCTCCTTTTCGACAACCAGGTTGACGAGATCGTACACCAGGTTGTCGAAATCTCCAAAACCCGTCACGATCGTGCTGAATGACCGATGAACACGGATGGGAATTGCCGCTGCTGCTGGCCGGCGCGTTTCGCGCGATCGTGGAAGAACTCCACGATCAGCTTGCCGCAGCCGGTCATCCAGCGGCACGCCCGATCCACGGGTTCGCGCTACAGGCCGTCGGACCGGACGGCGTCACCGTGTCCGAGCTTGGACGCCGGCTCGGGGTCACCAAGCAGGCGGCCGCAAAGACCGTCGCGAATCTCGAAGAACTCGGATACGTCCGCCGCGTCGCCCACCCCGAGGATCAGCGCTCGGTACTGATCACACGCGCCGCGCTGGGGAATGAGATGCTCG
>DATFDC010000498.1:0-5098 GCA_035252415.1 Solirubrobacteraceae bacterium | reverse complement strand
GCTGTTCCTGATGCTGATCGCGGTGCAGTCGGTCGGTCCCAAGGTGGCGCTCGCGGTGCTCTCCGGCGGGCCACCCAGGGAGTTGCTCAAGGCCGTGGCCGCGGGGGATACCGGCCGTCTACAGGCCGCGCCCGGCGTGGGCAAGCGCACGGCCGAGCGGATCATCGTCGAGCTGCGGGAGAAGGTCGGCGCCACCGCGCCGATCCCGGCCTCGGTGGCGATCGGCGGCGCCGGCGCCATCGACGACCCGCGTGTCATGGCCCGCGACGGGCTGATCGGGCTCGGCTACACGCCGGTCGAGGTCGACGAGCTGCTCGACGGGGCCGAAGGCGAGCGGCCCGAGGATCTGATCGCCCACGCGCTCCGGATGGCCCGGCGATGAGTCCGGTCCGCGAGATCCGCGACGACCAGGAGCCGCGAATCCAAGATCCGGAGCTGCTGCCCGACGACGATTTCGACCGCTCGCTGCGCCCCCGCCGCCTGGAGGACTTCGTCGGCCAGGAGGCGATCAAGGACCAGCTCGCGGTGGCCATCGAAGCGGCGGCCAGCCGCGGCGAGGCGCTCGATCACGTGCTGCTGTCTGGCCCGCCCGGCCTGGGCAAGACCTCGCTGGCCCAGATCGTGGCCGCCGAGCTCGGCGTCCCGTTCGTGCAGACGGCCGGACCGGCGCTCGAGCGCAAGGGCGACGTTGCCGCGTTCCTGACCGCGCTCGAGCCCCGCGCCGTGTTCTTCGTCGATGAGATCCACCGCCTGCCCCGCGCGCTCGAGGAGACGTTCTATCCGGCCATGGAGGACGGCACGCTGCCGATCACGGTCGGGCAGGGCGCGGGTGCCCGGGTGGTCACGCTGCCCTTGCCGCCGTTCACGCTGGTCGGGGCGACCACCCGAGCCGGATTGATCACCACGCCGCTGCGCGACCGGTTCGGCATCCAGCAGCGCCTCGAGCACTACGGGTTGGAGGACCTGGCCACGATCGTCCACCGCTCGGCCCGGCTGCTCGAGGTGGCGATCGAAGACGCCGGCGCCCGTGCGATCGCCGAGCGCAGCCGCGGCACCCCGCGCGTGGCCAACCGCCTGCTCAAGCGGGTGCGCGACTACGCCGAGGTGCGTGGCAGCGGGGTGGTGACCGGCGCGGTCGCGATGCAGGCCCTCGACCTGCTCCAGGTCGACCACGCCGGGCTCGACCGCCTCGACCGTGAGATCCTGCGGGCGATCTGTGAGAAGTTCGGCGGTGGCCCCGTCGGCCTGTCCACGCTCGCCGTGGCGGTGGGAGAGGAGCAGGACACGATCGAGGACGTCTACGAGCCCTATCTGCTCCAGCGCGGGCTGATCGAGCGCACCCCGCGCGGCCGGGCCGCCACCCGGCACGCGTTCGCCCACCTCGGGTTGGAGCCGCCCGGCCCTCTCTCGCTCCTTTAACAGTTAGTGAAGAGCGGGACAGGCGGGGTGGGGCCGACGGCTATCCTCAGGGCGCCCCGGCAATCACCGGCCGGGGACCCACCCATGAGCCACGAGCACTATTTCCTGTGTCCGCACTGCGGCAACCGATCGATGGGCGTCGATCGCAATGCGGGCTTCCGGCGCGAGGCCCGGGGCTGCGACAAGTGCGGGTTCGCCTACCTCTACGAATTGCTCGACGACTACTACCCGGCTCCCAACGCGGCGTTCTTCGCCTGCGATTCCGACGGGCGGATCGTCGACTGCGGCCGGGGTTCGTTCGAGCTGACCGGACTGAAGACCGAGCAGGTGATCGGGCGGCCGGTCGGCGAGGTGCTCGGCCTGCGCTTCGACGACGGCACCGACCACGTGCGCACCGCGCTCGAATGGGAGGTCCGCGTCAAGGGCAAGCCGGTGGCGGTCAACGCCGAGCACGACCTCCCGGCCCGGGCCGTGGCCGACATCTTCCCCGCCTACGACGACGAGGACGGCGGCGTCCTGGTCGTCCTCACGCCAACCAACCACCGGTGAGTGCCGATCCGAGCGATCGCCACACGTCCGTGCGGTACGTCTAGCATCCAGCGAGAGCGATGACCGATCGTCAGCGCAACGGCTTCATCCTGCTCCTGGTTGTGGGGCTGGTTCTCGCCTCGTTGGTCGTGATCGCTGGGATCCCCGGCGGCGCCGTCAAGGCCAAGAAGACCGTGCTCGGACTGGACCTCAAGGGCGGCGTCGAGCTCGTGTATCAGGGCCGGCCGAGCCCGCAGACCCCGAAGGTGACCCCCGACGCGCTCCAGCGCGCGGTCGACATCATGCGCAGCCGCGTCGACCAGCTGGGCGTCGCGGAGCCCGAGATCCAGACCACGGGCGGCAACCTGATCACGGTTGGCCTGCCCAACGTGAGCGACACCGCACGGGCGGAGCGCGAGGTGGGCACGACCGCCCAGCTCGCCTTGTACGACTGGGAGAAGAACGCGATCACCCCGGACGGCAAGAGCGTGGCCGATCTGCTCCAGGCCCAGGATCAGAACGCGCTCACGATCAGCCAGGGCACCCAGGGCGGTGCGCCGGGCAATCCGGGCTCGGGCAGCATGGGCCTGTACCAGGCCGTCCAGCTCGCCTCCAAGCAAAAGGCTTCCCCGCGCTCGCCGAACCTTGGGCGCCTCGGCCCGCAGTACTGGATGTTCGGGGCGCCCGGAAGCGCGGCGTGCGCCGCGGCGGCCAAAGCCCAGGGCACTGTGCCGGTCAGCGGCCAGCACTGCCTGCTCTCGGGCCCCGACGAAGACCTGACCGACCTGCGTTCCGGAGTGCCGACCGGCGTGAACGCCTCGCAGGGCCAGATCGTGACCGTCCCGCAAGGCTGGGTGGTGCTCGAGGCGATCCCCTCGAGCTTTGCGCACCCGACTCCGATCGGCAGCGCCAGCGCGCAGTTCTACGTGCTCAAGGACAACGTCGCACTCCGCGGCAGCGAGATCACCAACCCTCAGCAGAGCAGCGATCCCAACACCGGGGAGCCGGACGTCACGTTCGGGTTCACCTCCAAGGGAAAGAGCGCCTTCCAGAACACGACTGCGGACATCGCCCGGCGCGGCAGCCTGGTCAGCGGGCTGGGGCAGTCGCTCAACCAGCACTTCGCGGTGGCGCTCGACAACGAGCTGATCACGGTCCCGTTCATCGACTACAAGCAGTACCCGGACGGGATCAACGGCGACAACGGCGCCGACATCAGCGGCAGCTTCACGATCAGCTCGGCCCAGGACCTGGCCAACGAGCTGCGCCTCGGCGCGCTGCCGATCAACCTCAAGCTGATCTCGGAATCCCAGGTTTCGGCCACGCTCGGCAAGCAGGCGCTGAACGCCGGTCTGACCGCGGGTCTGATCGGACTGCTCGTCGTCGCGCTGTTTCTGATCGCCTACTACCGGGTGCTCGGCCTGATCGCTGTCGCGGGTCTGGCCGTGTACGGCCTGTACTTCTACGCGCTGATCAAGCTGATCCCGATCACGCTCACGCTGCCGGGCATCGCCGGTCTGATCCTGACCATCGGCGTGGCCGCCGACGCCAACGTGGTGATCTTCGAACGCGTCAAGGAGGAGATCCGCAGCGGGCGCTCGATCCGTCAGGGCATCGTCACCGGCTACAAGAAGGGCCTGACCGCGATCATCGACGCGAACGTGGTGACGATCATGACCGCGTTCATCCTGTTCGTGCTGGCCACCTCGGACGTCCAGGGCTTCGCGTTCACGCTCGGCATCGGCACGATCGTCTCGCTGTTCACCGCGGTCATGGCCACCCAGGCGATCCTGACCACGATGGGCAACTCGCGCGCCATCCACCATCCGTCGGCGCTCGGCGCGGGAGGCGAGAAGCGCACGTGGCGCTTCGACTTCATGGGCGCCTCGAAATGGTTCTTCTCTGTGTCGGGCGTGATCCTGGCCATCGGGGCGCTGGCCATCGGCGGCCGGGGGCTGAACCTCGGAATCGACTTCACCTCAGGTAACCGGGTCACGGTCGGGCTGCAGCACCCCGCCAGTCAGCAACAGGTGTCCTCGGCGATGAGCTCGCTGGGGATCTCGAGCTCCTCGGTGCAGAAGGTCACCGGCGACAAGTCCCTCGGTACCAACGGCTACCAGATCTCGTTCAAGAAGGCGCCGAGCGGCGGCCGCGCCGCGATCCAGCGCGCGCTCCAGACTCGGTTCGGGATCGTCAACGGCGGCAAGGCGTTCAACTACGAGTCGGTCGGTCCGACCTTCGGAAAGACCGTGGCCAACAGCGCGGTGGTCGCGATCATCGCCTCGCTGCTGGTGATCTCCGCGTACGTGGCCCTGCGCTTCGAGTGGAAGTTCTCGATTCCGGTGCTGATCGCCCTCGCGCACGATCTCCTGATCACCAGCGGCGTGTACGCGCTGACCGGCCGTCAGGTGACCACGGCGACGGTGGCCGCGTTGCTGACCATCCTCGGCTACTCGATGTACGACACGATCATCGTGTTCGACCGGGTGCGAGAAAACATCCCGCGAATGCCGCGCGCCGCGTTCTCGCAGATCGTCAACCGCTCGATGTCCGAGGTGCTGACCCGGTCGATCGCCACGACCGCCTGCACGCTGATGCCGATCCTGGCCCTTCTGCTGTTCGGCGGGACGCCCGGCTCGACCGAGCTGACCGACTTCGCGTTCGCGCTGCTGATCGGTGTCGCCTCGGGTGCCTACTCGTCGATCTTCATTGCGTCACCAGTGCTCACCCACTGGAAGGAGCGCGAGACCCAGTACCGCCATCGCCGGCATCGAATCGAGTCCGAGCTCGGGTACGTGCCCGCCTACGCCGCGGTCGGCGGAGATGTCGAGCCGGCGCCGAGGCGCCGGCAGCGGGCCGGGCGGCTCACCACGCCCGATGGCGACAACGTGTCAGCGGCCGACTTCGAGCAGATGAAGCGCGACATCGCCGAGGAGGAGCAGGAGGTCAAACAGGAGTCGAGCCGCACCTCGACGCTGACCAAGCGCCTGGCTCACACGCGTTCGGGGGCCGACGCGCCGGCCCCCCGGACCCAGAAGACGCGTCCCAAGGCCTCGCCGACGCGACGTGCCGAACCGGGTTCGGCCCCGGCGCCGCAGCCGCGCAAGCCGTCCGACGGCGCCGGCAACGGCGCTCCCCGGCCCGATGGCGT
>DATFDC010000497.1:0-4186 GCA_035252415.1 Solirubrobacteraceae bacterium | reverse complement strand
GCACCCGATGGCCGCGGTTGACTATCGCGTCCGTGGGCGAACCGATCGCGCCGGTTCAGCTGAGCGGGTCATCGCGTTTGTGGTACGCGCCCACTCAGCGCTAGCCAGCGTCGAGCAAGCGCCTGCCCCTCCAGCCACCGGAAGGGAGGGCGACCGGGCGTAGCTCGCCGCGGACCGTACCGAGATGCGCACCCTTGGCGACGGGTGGCGATTTCCCAAGACGCCTGCGGGGCACCTGCTTCGCAGAGATCGTGGCAATGTGGCCGGGGCAGCCGCCACCGCGGCCGACGCCTCGCGCGGCCGTGGCGATGCGGATCTTCGCGTTGTCCTGCTTGGTCTGCGCCGGTATGCTGGCTCTGTTGCCATTTTGGATCGGGGCGAGGTGATCGTGGGGGCGTTTTTCGGGCGAAGATCAGCTGCTTTAGCTGGCGCTCGTCGTCGCGGCCGTGGGCTGGCGGTTGCCGGACTGTGCGGCGGGTTGCTCGCCGCCCCCGTCGTCCTCCCCGCGCAGGCACGCGCTGCCTGCGGGGTGAGAGCGCCCGACGTCGGCTGGCAGCTTGCCGTTCACCTCAGCCATCGTTACTGCCTGACCCTCACCCCAGCGGATGCCTCCCCGACGGGTGGCGGACAACTGTTGATCGTGCAGACCACAAAGGGGACGCTGAGGAGCGGGCTGACCCGAGTCGAGTATCGACCTCGCAGCGTCAGTTGGAGTGATCAGTGGAGCTCGCTTGCCCGTGCGCGCTCCGACAACCGGGTGTCGATGGACCTCGGCGCGCTCGGAAGCGTCGCGGTCAGATTTTATCCTCGGCGCACGGTGCCGCTGCCGCCGAGCGGCGGGTGCCCCGGACAGGACGGTAGGCAGCTGCTCGGCGTCTGGAAAGGAACGATCACGTTTACCGGCGAGCACCGATACGCGACGGTCCGCACCCATGAGGCGCCGGGCACCGTGATCCTCAAGCCCGCAAGCGCGACGGATCCCAACTGTGGCCAGCCCACGACGGTCGCCCCCACCGATATCCCTGGCCCATTCGGGGACTCGACCCTGACGCTCGAGGTGGCACATGGCACCGGCCTGTTCGACGCGTACCTGGTCGAGGGGGCATCGACCGTGGAGTTCAAGGCCCAAGCGACACTAAACGCACACGAAAGCGGCTGCTCAGTTGAACGGCTCGCCCCCGCCAGCGACTTCATACCCAGCAGCGACCTCGACTGGAACGCGTCGACGCCACCAAGCTCAGCCACCCTGACACCGCCAGCCCCCTTCACGGGAGTCGGGCACTACGCGAACCGCACGCTCACGGGAACGATCTCGTTCTTCTGCCCCAACGTGCAGCGCTACGTTCCTCTGCCCAGCCCAGCGCCCGCCAGTCCGTCCTTCTTCCCGTAATCACGGCGACGACTGGGCTTGACCCGGGCCGGCATGTCGATAAGGACCCAGAGCCCGGAGGCGACGGTCAGTCCGGCGACGATCGCGATCGCGCCGCCGTAGCCAAGCGCGTCTGCGACGGCTCCCGCGATGAGCCCGCCGAATGCGTAGCCGCTGTCTCGCCAGAAGCGATACACGCCGACGATTGGTGCGCGTTCAACCGGCGAGGAGGCGTCGGACATGGCCGCGATTAGTGTCGGGTAAACGAGCGCGGTGCCGAGCCCGATGAACACGGCGGTGACAGTCGCGATCGCGACCGATCCGCCGCTGATCGCGAGCACGCCGAGTGCCACGCCCTGGAGGAGCATGCCGGCGACGATGAGCGGCTTGCGCCCGATCTTGTCTGACCAGGCGCCGGTGGCGATCTGGGTGCTGGCCCAGACGGCGGGGTAGACGGCGGCGACGAGGCCTACCTGGGCGACGCTGGCCCCGTGCGCGGCGAGGAACAGGGGGACCAGTCCCCAGGCGAGCGCGTCGTTGAGGTTGTTGACCAGCCCGGCCTGGGAGCAGGAGCGCAGTGCCGGCACCCGGAAGCTGGCGCGGACGAACGCTTCGCGCAGCCTGGGCGGCTTGCCGTCCGCGCCGGGGTGCTGGCGTTGCTCGAGGGCGACGTGGGCGTCCGTGTCACGCACGAGCAGAAGGGAGAGGAGGAGCCCGGCGAGCGCGAACGCGCCGCCAGCGACGACGACCACGTCTCGCGGGGCAAACTGTGAGGCGAGCAAGCCGCTCAGCCCGGCGGCGAGCGCGACGCCGCCGTAGCCGGCCGCCTCGTTGAGCCCGAGCGCGAGCCCGCGGCGTCGCGGGCCAACGAGGTCGATCTTCATCACGACAGTCATGGACCAGGCGAGCCCCTGGTTGATCCCGAGGAACACATTGGCGACGACCACCCACGCCCAGCTCGGCGCCACCTGGATCAGCAGTGGCACTGGCAACGCGGCCACCCATCCGGCGATCAACAGCCGCCGCCGGCCGACCCGCGCGGCCAGCGCGCCGGCGCCGAGGTTGGTGAACGCCTTGGAGAACCCGAACGCGACCAGGTAGGTCAGCACCGCGACGTCCGAGGTCAGATGAAAGCTCTCCTTGCCGATCAGCGGCAGCACCGCGCGCTCGAGCCCGACCATGAGCCCAACGAACGCGTTGATCAGGACCAGCAGCGAGAACTGCGCCGCGTTCTCGCGCAGCCCGAGCCGAACCTCTGGCCGGCTCGCCGCCGCCGGGGCGGTCATGCGCTCTTCACAACCGGCCCTCCGGCGCGGTTCGCGGCCACGATCGTGGCTTGCTGTTCGGGCGCGGGTGGGATGTCTCGTGTCAGCGCCCGCACAAACTCGTCCTCGCTGGCGAACCCGAGCGCCGTGTTGTGCCGGCGCTCGAAACCGATCGTCGAGACCGGGTTGGCCGACAGGCCGCGCCCGCACACCGACCCCGAATAGTGCGACGGGTAGAGCACCAGCTCGTCGGGCAGCGTCAGGAGCCGCTCGGTGAACGACCGGTAAAGCATCCGGGTCATCTCCTCGACCGTGTGCTCGCCGTGGGCGTGCAGGTCCGGCCGCCCGGCGTCGCCGACCAGCAGCGCGTCGCCGGTCAGCACCAGCCACGGCTGATCGCCGCGAACGTGGTCGGTCACGAGGTAGACGTGGTGCGCGAGCGCGTGGCCGGGGGTGGCGATCGCCTGGATCTCCGTGTTGCCCAGCCTGACCACCTCGCGGTCGGCCAGCGCATGGTGCTCGAACTCCACACCGGATCCCTCGGGGAGGTATGCGGTCGCTCCCGTCCGCGCGACCAGCTCCGCCATGCCAGAGAGGTGATCGGCCTGCACGTGCGTGTCGAGGACCGCGACGATCGGCGCGCCCTGCGCTTCAGCCAGCCCGACATACGTGTCGACCAGGTCGACGTGCGGCTCGACCACCGCCAGCTGCGGATAGGTCTTGCACCCAAATACGTACGAGGCACACGCCGTCTCGTCGTTGAGCAACTGTCGGAAGAACACGCCGACCTCCATACGTCCAGATATCTGGTCGCCTTGACAAGTTATCAAGTGATCTATTGAATAGCAACAGATGAGTCTGAGCGAGGCGAAATCCGCGCTGTTCGAGGCGATCGCCATGATGGGCAAGGCATTCGCAAGCCCCGTCCGGCTCGAGCTGCTCGACCTCCTCGCCCAGGCACCCCGCACCGTCGATGAACTCGCGCGAGCGAGCGGCCAGTCGACCGCGAACACCTCCCAGCACCTGCAGGCGCTCTATGCCGCCGGAATGGTCACCCGCGCGCGCGAGGGAACCAGCATCCGCTACGCGCTCGCCGGCAAGGAGGCACTATCGCTCTGGCTAGCGCTGCGCGACGCCTCGGTCGCCCGGCTGGCCGAGGTCGAGCGCGCCGCCCACGACTACCTCGGACCCGAAGTCGACACGATCGGCCGTGAGGAGCTGATCGCCCGCATGCGCGCCGGCGAGATCGTACTCATCGACGTCCGCCCCCGCGAAGAATTTGAGGCCGGTCACATCGACGGTGCCCGCTCCATCCCGCTCGCCGAGCTCGAAGCGCGACTCGCGGAGCTACCCGTCGACCGCGAGATCGTGGCCTACTGCCGCGGCCCGTTCTGCGCTTACGCCCACCAAGCCGTCAGAACCCTCAACGCGACAGGCCGCCGAGCCCAGCGACTGCAGGAAGGATGGCCGGAATGGCAGCTCGCACGACGCCGTGCCGCCAAGCCCGCACAACGGGCTGCCAGCCGCACACCACGCACATAACCGCCCTCGA
>DATFDC010000496.1:0-6772 GCA_035252415.1 Solirubrobacteraceae bacterium | reverse complement strand
CCCCGCCACGCGCCCGGCGTTCGCGCGCCGGCAACCAGAGCCGCCCGCCCGCCCGGCAATAACGCGCGCGCCCCGGCTCGCGCCGTTGCCCGCGCCACCGCGACCCTCGCTGTTTCGTCGCGCCCTCGCGGCGCTGAAGCCGACGCCAACCCAGGACTTTGGCGCTGCACATGACACATACGACAGTCCAGCGCCAAAGTCCGCGGCCCGCGTCGCGCGCGTGGCGCTCGCAACGCGGTCGGCGCGGGACTTTGGCGATTCAGCTAGCAAATACGTAGCTCCAGCGCCAAAGTCCGAGAGCTGGGTCGCGCGTGCCGCGCGGGCGGAGGCGTCGGTGGAGGCGTCGGTGCTACCTGAGGGCCCAGCGGGGTTCTCTCCGCAACCAGGTCCACCGCCTGCGCTGGCGACGCCCGCCACCCCGCCGCCACCGCCGGCCGGCGATCCCGACGCGGCTTACCGCGACCTGCTCACGCGCGTCCGCGAGGAGCGCGAGCAACTCGGCCAGCTGATCTCCCACCCGTTCTAAAAGCACCATGCCCCCCAAGATGCGCGGTGAAGACCTCTTCACCAACGACATATTCAAGATCGAGCTGCCTGGGTCGGTGACCGTGGGGCATTTCTCCCGTTGCGAAGGCCTCGAGCTGTCGTTCGAGATCTTCGAGTACGCCGAGGGCGGCAACAACGAGTACTCCCACAAGCTCCCGGGCCGGCTCATGCACCCCAACCTCGTCATGTCGCGCGGACTCACGGACTCGGATGCGCTACTGAAGTGGTTCGCGCAGACGAAGACGAAGGCGCAGACCGGTGACATCACGCTGACCGTGCGGAGCGCCGATCAGACGCGAACGTTCGCCTTCCACGACGCGTTCCCGGTCAAGTGGACCGGCCCGTCCTTCGACGCGAACGGGGCGGCCGTGTTCGGCACCGAGACGCTCGAGATCGCGCACTCGGGGATGGTGCTGCCGGAATGATTCCGAGCGGATTCCAGAAGGCGAGGCTCGAGATCGAGGGGGGCGACTCGATCGAGTGCGCGTTCAACCCGCAGAGCTACACGATCAGCAAGGCCAATGTCTGGACGTACAAGCCGACCCAGGGACGCGACCTGCCCGACCCGGAGTTCGGCGGCGGAATGCCGATGACCTACAAACTCGCACTGCTGCTGGACACGAGCCTCGACGGGCCGGACAAATCGGTCAAGGACGACGCGAACAAGCTCATGCAGGCGATGCACGGCAACGGCTCAGCGCCGAAGTTCGTCACGTTCACCTGGGGCTCGGTGAAGCTGCCCAAGGCGGCACCGATGTCGATTCAGATCCAGTACGCGATGTTCCACCCCAACGGCGAGCCGATACGGGCGTTCGTCGACCTCGAACTGGCTCAGGCCGAGCCGACCTCGCCGGTCGGCCAGGCCCAGAACCCAACCACCCGGGGGACCGCCGGACTGAGGCAGCACATCGTCCAGGGCGAGGACTCGCTGCAGTCGATCGCCTACGAGGCATACAGCGACGCCACCAACTGGCGTCCGATCGCCGAGGCCAACCACATCGACGATCCCCTGCGCATCAGGCGCGGCACCTCGCTGACCATCCCGCGGCTCAACGCATGACAACCGCCACCACACAGGAACGCCACGTCGCGCTGTACGCCATCGAGGTGGACGGCGAGACCATCGATGAGCGTCTCGCGAAACGGGTCCGCGAGGTCCGCATCCTCAGCTACCTCCGGCTGCCCGACGTGTGCACGCTGGCCGCGACCTTTCCCAAGGGACGCGACGGCCTGGGCGAGCCGATCGACGAGCACCCGTTCGCGATCGGGAGCCATCTCGAGATCAAGCTCGGCGCGCGCGAGGAGCTGAGCACCACGACGCTGTTCAAGGGCGACGTGGTCTCGTTGGATCTCGACTTCGGACCCGGGAGCATCGAGTTGCTCGTGCGCGGGCTCGATCGCTCGCACCAACTCCAGCGCTCACGCAAGGTCCGGACCTTCCAGAACCAGACCTCGAGCGACATCGCCGAGAAGATCCTCAACGAAGCGGGGTTCGACGTCGAGACCGACCCGAGCGGCGATCCGCACGAGTTCATCCAGCAGGACAACGAAACCGACTGGGACTTCATGTGGCGCCTGGCCGAGCGGATCGGCTTCGAGCTCGTCGTAGAGGACGGGACCGCCCACTTCCGCCGCCAGAGCATCGACACCGACCCGGTGGAGCTCGAGTGGCCCGGGTCGCTGCACGCCTTCAAGCCGCGCGTCACGGCGATCCAGCAGGTCGAGGAGGTCACGCTGGCCGCCCAGGACCCGAAGACCAAGGAGGCGATCGAAGCCAGCGCGTCGAGCGCGCAGCCGATCAGCCGGATCGGAATCGATCGCGACACGGTCCGCAGGGCGTTCGACGGGGCAAATCTGCACATCGCCACCGAACCGGTGGCCAGCCAATCCGAGGCCCAGGCCGTTGTCCAGGCCCTGCTCGACAAGCTGGCCGGCGCCTATGTCGCCGCCGATGGCGTTTGCGACGGCAACCCGAAGATCAAGGCCGGCCAGACCGCATCGATCACCGGGGTGGGGCAGAAGTTCAGCGGGCTCTACCGGGTGGCCGCGGCCACGCACATCCTGCGCGGTGGGAGCACGTACGAGACCCGGTTCGCCACCGAGGCCGCCCACACCCTGCTCGGCAACGTCGGTTCAAGCCAGACGACGCCGAGGTTCGGGGCCCAGCTTGTCGTCGGCGTGGTCACCAACAACCGCGACCCGGACGACATGGGACGGGTGCGAGTGCACTATCCCGCGCTCGGCCCCGACGCCGAGAGCGCATGGGCGCGAATCCTCACCCCAAGCGCCGGCAACGCCCGCGGCCTCCTGATGCTGCCGGTGGTGGGCGAGGAGGTGCTGATCGGGTTCGAGCACGACGACACGACGCGGCCGTACGTGCTCGGCTCGCTGTTCGGCGGCGTGGACAAGCCCGGCGATGACCTGCTCCAGAACGGCGACGGCTCGTTTGCGCTGCGCAGCGATCACAAGGTCCACGTCGCGTCGGCCGAGGACACGAGCATCGACAGCGGAGGCAACTTCACGGTCAGCGCGCAGGGCGACATCGCGGTCACCGCGCAAGGCGACAGCGCGATCAAGGCCCAGAAGGTGAGCCTGGGCGGCCAGACCGAGATCACGATCGAGGCCGGAACCACACTGACCCTCAAGGCCGGGCCGAGCCAGATCCAGCTGAGCAGCAGCGGCGTCACAGTCAGCGGTCCGATGATCAACCTCGGATGACATGAGCGACCTGATCGGATCCGGCCTGGCCTTCCCACTGCACGCCGACCAGCGCGGCGCGCTCGCGCTGACCGGCGGCGTCGAGGACATCGAGCAGGCGATCGCGCTGATCCTTGGCACCGCGCCCGGCGAGCGGCCGATGCGGCCGGCGTTCGGGTGCGCGGTGCACGACGTGGTGTTCGACACGGTCGACGCGGCGATCATCGGAAAGGTCCAGACCGCGGTGCACGAGGCGCTCGAGCAGTGGGAGCCGCGGATCGAGGTCACCGACGTGGACGTCGATCCAGCCGAGGCCGACGCCGGCAAGCTGCTCGTCGGCATCACCTACCGCGTGCGCGCCACGAGCAGCCTCTACAACCTGGTCTATCCGTTCTACGTGATCCCGGCCGAGGAGCTCCCGGAGCCGTGAGCGTCAGCCTTGACCCGCGCACCGAGAGCGACCTGGTCGCCGAGGCTCAGGCCCGTCTGGCCGACACGTGCCCCGAGCTCCGGATCGGCACCGACGGCGACCCGGGCCGCGCGCTCACGGAGCTGTTCGCGTGGATGACCGGCCTCGCCGTCGAGCGCCTGGCGCGCGTGCCCGACAAGCTCCATCTCGCGCTGCTCGAGATGCTCGGGATCGAGCTCAAAGGCCCCGCCGCGGCCCGCACCGACGTGCGCCTGGCCCTGAGCGCGCCCGCCGAGCGGCAGGTGAGCATCCGCAAGGGCACCGAGATCGGCACGGTCCGCACTGCCACCGAGCCGTCGGTCGTGTTCACCTTGGACGAGGACTTCACGATCGCTCCCCTGCGGCCGGTCGCGTACGCGATCGAACGCGCCGGTGCCGCGAAGGAGATCGGCCTGGCGGACGGCGTGGCCTACCCCCACGGCCCCGACCGGATCCCGTTCGGGCAGCCGCCGGCGGTCGGGGACGCGCTATATCTCGGATTCGACGAGAGCATCGCGCGGCTGGTCATGCACGTCATGATCGAGGCCTCGATGGCCCGGGGCGCCGGCGTCCGCCCCGAGGACCCCCCGCTGCGCTGGGAGGCCAGCCAGGGCTTGAACCAGTGGGCGGAGGTCGACGTGCTCGGCGACCTGACCGGAGGCTTCAATTTCGGCTCGGGAACGATCGAGCTGCAATGCCCCGACAGCACGGGTGTCGTAGCAGTCGCGGGCCAAAGGCTGCATTGGTTGCGCTGCCGCATCGCCCCGACCACGCGATTGGGCGACCAGCCCGCCGCCTACCAGCACGCTCCCGAGATCTACCAGATCACCGCCGCGCCGGTGGGCGCGCGACTGAGCGCCGAGCACTCGGCGCTCGAGCGCCACGAGCCGCTGGGGACGAGCGACGGCGAGCCGGGTCAGACGTTCACGCTCCGCTTCGCGCCCGTGCTCGCGCCGCGCGCCGGCGAGACGCTCGAGGTCCAAGCCGCCGACGGCGAATGGGAGCCGTGGGATGAGGTCGACTCGTTCGCCGACTCGGGCCCTCACGATCACCACTTCACGATCGACGAGGCCCACGGCCTGATCCGGCTCGGCCCCGCGCTGCACGACCCGGAAACCGGCGTCACCCAGCGCGGCGCGATCCCGCCCAAGGGCGCGGCGCTGCGCATGTCGCGCTACCGCCACGGGGGCGGGAGGATCGGGAACGTGGCCGCGGGCACGCTGACCACGTTGCGAAGCGCGATTCCCGGCGTCGCGTCGGTGACCAATTCGCGCCCCGCGCTCGGCGGCGTGGACGCACAGACCGTGCAGGAAGCTCGCGACCGCGCCGCGCTCGAGATCCGCACGCGCCACCGCGCGGTGACCGCCCAGGACTACGAGTTCCTGGCCACCGACGCCTCGCCGCGGGTGGCGCGGGCCACGAGCATCGACGACGGCGAGCCGGGCGTGGCGCTGGGCATCCTGCCGCGGGTCGACCCGGCGGACCGGAGGTTGACGCTCAAGGAGCTCACCCCAAACCCGGAGTTGCTCGACCTCGTCGCACGACACCTGGGCGAGCGCAAGTTCGCCGGCTGCCCGGTGCGGCTGTCGCCCGTGCGCCTGCGCGGTGTCTCGGTCGTGGTCAATCTCGAGGCGTCGCCCCGCGCCGACCCCGAGCAGATCGAGCGACGGGTGGCCGACTCGCTGTACGAATACCTCAACCCATTGGTCGGCGGCGGCGGCCAGGGATGGCCGTTCGGCCGCGCGCTCAACCAGGGCGAGCTGTATGCGGTCGTCCACGCCGTACCCGGGGTCGAGTCGGTGCGGATCCTCCGGCTCTACGAGGTCGACCTGCTGACCGGTGAGCGCGCGAGCAAGCCGGCGGGGCGTCAGATCTCACTGGCCGCCGACGAGCTGATCGCCTCGGGCGAGCACATCGTGAGGGTCGCCCGGCGCGAGCCGTGACCCGGATCCCACCGGACCCGAATCCGTCGGGACGCGGAAGGATCCGGCGCCGATGTGCGTCTTCGCCAGCATGTACCGAAGTCATCAGACCTCTGATGTCAATGCGGAGTTCTTGCTGCCGCCCGGGATCGACGTCCGGCCCCTCGAGCCGTCGGACCGGGATGGAGTGGCGGCGCTGTTCAAGCGGCTGAGCCCGGAGTCCCGGCGCCATCGGTTCCTGGGGCCAAAGCCGAGGCTCAGCGAGCGCGAGCTCACCTACCTGACCACCGTCGACCACCGATGGCACGAGGCGCTGGTTGCGGTCGACCGCCGCGACGGCTCGATCCTCGGCGTGGCCCGATATGTCTGCATTACCGACCGGCCCGACGCCGCCGACGGGGCCATCGCGGTGGCCGACGAGCATCAGGGCCGCGGAATCGGCACGGTGCTGGTCCGCTGCTTGATCGCCCGCGCCCGGGTGAACGGGTTCTCGGTCCTCACCGCGACGACGCTGTGGGAGAACCAGCGGGCGCGCGCGCTGCTGCGCGGGGTGGGCTTCCAGGGCCGAGGTAGTAGCGGCGCGATGATCGAACTCGAGCTCGAGCTGTGAGCGCGGTGGCCTTCGCGATGCGCCGCCCGAGCCTGCGGGGCAGCTCGTCGCTCGCGGTGTTGCGTCTCACTCGCGCGGCCACGCGCGCTCAGCTCGCCTGGATGGCCACCGAACGCGGGAATGCGACGGCGGCCACCTGCGCCGCCACCGCGCTCGAGGCACTGGAAGGAAACGTGCTCCTCGAGACTGCCACGCGGTACTCGAGCTATCACCTGTGCGTACGGGTCCTGATCCTGAGCGACGCATTCGATGCCGCCGGCCGCGCGATCGCCGCGCTCGACGAACGCCTCAGCGCTTGTGCCGCCGCCTACCGTGCCGAGCTCGCCCTGCGGACCGGACGCGTGGCCGATGCCGAGCGGTCGGCGTTGCGCGCGCTCGAGCTCGCCCGCGAGCCACAGCCCGGCCCATTCGCCGGCGACGCCGTTGCCGTGCTCGTGTCCGCATATGCCGAGCGTGGCGCGTCTCGCGAGGCCCACGAGCTTCTGCGCGCGAGTCGGGCGCCGCACAGCACGCGCCTCCGGCACGCCCGCGCCCGGTTGCTGCTCGCCG
>DATFDC010000495.1:0-8411 GCA_035252415.1 Solirubrobacteraceae bacterium | reverse complement strand
ATCGCCGTACTTACAGTCGCCGGCCGCGGCACCGGCCCCCGTCCAGTCGGCGCCGCCGAGCGAGAACGGAGGTCTGGCCGACCGCGTCGCGGCGCTCGAGGCCGAGGTGGCCACGCTGCGCTCCGAGCTCGAGGAGCTGCGCGAGCTCTACGGGTAGAGCAGCCCGCTCTCGCGCCGCACCACGAACTGCTCGCGGTGCTCAAGGAAGTCGGTGACGATCGCGGCGAATGCCTCGGGCCGGTCGTCGTAGATCGCGTGGGCGGCGTCGTAGACGATCACGAACTGGCAGTTGGGCAGGATCTCGCGGTAGTGCCGGCCGAGCTCGGGTGGGGTGAGGCGGTCCTCGGTCCCGAACAGCACGAGCGTGGGCACCTGAAGCTCGCGCATCGCGTCCTCGAGCTCGGAGTCCCGCGGCGGTCCGATCAGCCGCTCGACGAGCTCTCGCTGCTTGGCCTCAACCTCGGGCGCCGGGGGCGTCGTGTCGAGGCGCCGCTCGGGGTGGGCGTACAGGAAGCCGAGGATCTCCGGACCGCGCGGCAGCGGCCGCGAGCCCTGGCGGATCGCCGCCGGCGCGGCGAGCACCAGCGCGTCGAGCCGCTCGGGGGCCTGTACGGCGAGCGACAGGGCGAGCTTGCCGCCGAACGAGATGCCCCACAGCGAAAACCGCTCCAGGTTCAGCGCGCTGATCGCCGCCCCCATGCTCGCGGCGAGCTCCATCATCGACCGCGAGCGATCGTTGACCGGCGATGCGCCGAAGCCGGGCTCTTCGAAGGCGATCACCCGGTAGCGCTCCGCGAGTAGCTTGTGCCCGCGCGAGAGACGCAGACCGCCGGCGCCGTGGAGGCACACCAGCGGCGGCCCGTCGCCGGCTTCGAGATACCGGACGTTGAACCCGTCGGCGTCGACGTAGCGCTCGGTGAACACCGGCTAGAGCTCCCGCATCCTCGGGAGGACTTGCGTCCCGAACTGCTCGAGGCTTCGGCGGACGAGGTCGGGGCCCGGTGCGACGAAGATCAGCTCGAGGATCCCCACCGCGAGCTCGCGGCCGATCCGTGCCGCCTGGGCGAGCACCGTCTCAGGCGAGCCGATCATCAGCTGGGCGGTCTCGATCCGCTCGTCGATGTCCCCGCCGGCGTGAAGGCGGGAGCGCTGGCGCTCGGCATCGCGACCGTAGTAGCCGGCGCCCGCGGCCGCGTCGTCAACCGCTCGGTTGGCCGAGCTCAACCGCAGCCCGCCGGCGTGCCCGTGGGCCGCGAGCAGCGGCGCCCACTGCTCGCGGGCCTGCGCATCGGTCTCGCCGACATGCACGGCGATCCGGTAGAGCAGCTGATCGGGTTCGGGCTCCCAGCCGTGGTTGCCGGCGGCCTCTCGGTACACCTTGACCGACTCTCGCGCGCGATCGAGCGTGGTCACCGCGAGACCGCCGCCGATCCGCCGCGCCGCGGCGAGCTCGGCCGCCTCCGGGCTCGAGATCGACATGAAGATCGGGGGGTGAGGCGTCTGTACGGGCCGGGGCCAGATCGAGATCGTGCGGTACTCGTAGTAGCGCCCGAGCCAGCCGAACGGCTGCGGCTCGGTCCAGGCGCGCACGATCAGATCGAGTGCCTCGGCGAACCGCTCGCGCGACTCGGCGGGGTTGATGCCGTAGGTCACGTACTCGTTCGAGGTACCGCGCAGCATGCCCGCGACCAGGCGGCCGCCGCTCAGCGTGTCGAGCATGGCGAACTCCTCGGCCACTCGGACCGGATTCTGGATCGGGATGTTCGAGCCGAGCAGCGCGATCCTCGCGCGCTTGACCCGCTGGATGACGGCGGCGGCCATGACCATCGGATTGGGCGTGAGCGACATCGGCGAGAAGTGGTGCTCGGCGACCGTCACCCAATCGAAGCCGAGTTGGTCGGCGAGCTCGAACTGCTCGAGCGCGCGCTCCATCGAGGCCTGCGCCGCATCGGACGAGTAATCCGCCCCGGGCGCCGGCCAGCCGCCCTGGGGCGAGGGCTCGTGCTGATACGGGACGATCGAGAAGAGAGCTGCCTTCACCTGACGATTATTGACTAAACCTGTCTGTGGGGCACACAAGAAACTGCATACAGGGCCTCAAGTTATGTACGCGCGCGGCCGAATACAGGGCTGACCTCGATGAACCTGGCGTGAATACGTCGGGTCACCTTTAGCGAAGAAAGGGACCGTATGAAGCTTGGCAAGAAGCTGGGCGCGGGCGTTGTCGTGCTCGGCAGCCTGCTGTTGATCGCGGCGCCGGCGGGCGCGACCACCGCCTCCGCGACCCTCACCGCCGGTTCGCTGGGATTTGCCAGCACGCCGGGTAACGTAACGTTTCCCTCGGTGGCCTTGAACGGTCAGAACCGCGCGGTGAACGCCTCGCAGCCGCTCAACATCGCCGATGCCACGGGCTCGGGTGCGGGCTGGAACGTCACCGCGACCTCGACGCTGTTCACCTCCGGCAGCTACACGCTTCCCGCCGGGGCCACGACCATCACCTCGGCTCCGGGCGCGGCGAGCTGCGACACCGGCGTGACCTGCACGCCGGCCGGCTCGAACAGCGTGTCGTATCCGTACAGCCTCCCGGCCGGCAGCACCGCGCCGACCGCGACCAAGCTGTTCACCGCGGGCCTGGGCACCGGCATGGGTGACCAGACCCTGAGCCCGACGTGGACTCTGGCGATTCCCGGTAATGCATACGCGGGTAACTATCAGTCCACGTGGACCCTCTCACTCGTCAGCGGACCGTAGGAACGTGAGGCGGGGGACGATCTCGCTGCTGGCCACCGCATGTGCGGTGGCCTTCGGCGCATTTGTGCCCGTCGCGAACGCCGCCACGATCGGCGGCTTCGGTGCCCGGCCGGCGCACTACAACGCGTCCAACCCGGCCACCCGGGCTTACTTCATCCGCACGGTGGCGCGGGGTGGGTCGTTCACCGACCAGGTGATCGTGTCGAACACCGCCGCCAAGCCGGTCGCGCTGCGGGTCTATCCGGTTGACGGGTTGACCGGCGCCACCTCGGGCGTGGTCTACGGCAACCGCCAGGATCAACTCCACGGCGCCGGGCAGTGGGTCACGCCGGCGAGCACGCAGGTGACCGTACCCCCGCGCGCTCAGA
Source organism: Solirubrobacteraceae bacterium (assembly GCA_035252415.1). GTDB lineage: Bacteria > Actinomycetota > Thermoleophilia > Solirubrobacterales > Solirubrobacteraceae > Palsa-465. The sequence goes on along the minus strand of DATFDC010000495.1, from coordinate 5,292 downwards.
TCACCGTCGGCTTCAGCGTGAAGGTGCCGAAGGGCGCGGGCGCGGGGCAGCACCTCGCGGGGCTCGCGCTCGAGGACATCCACTCGGGCAAGTCCACCGGTCGCTTCTCGGTCACCGAGGTGCTGCGCACGGTCGTCGGCATCGAGGTGGTCGTACCCGGCGCCAGCCGGTCGCGACTCAGCCTCCAGAGCTTCTCGATCGCTCCGATCCAGGGCACCACGACCCCGTCGGTGGTCGTCGGCCTGACCAACGCGGGCACCAAGCTGTGCAAGCCGGCGCTGGCGGTCTCGCTGAACGGGCCGGGAGGCGCGCAGCATGCCTCCCGCCGGCTCGACACTGTCCTGCCCGGCGATTCGATCCCCTATCCATTCGTGTGGCCGCACTCGCTCGCGGCCGGCAGCTATGTCGCGAACATCACGGCGACCGGCTGCGGGCCGCGGGTCACCTTGCACGGCAGCGCCTCACTGGGCGCCAAGCTCGTGCGGAGCACGGTGCCGCCGGGAGACGTGCGTCCGTCGAGCGGTGGTGGCGCCGTGCCGTGGTGGCCGATAGCCCTTGTAGGGTTCGGCGGGATCGTCGTGGGGGCCCTGTTCGGCCGTCGCCGGCGCGCCCCGAATACGGAGTAGAGAGGAATAACGACGCGGGTGAGGGGACGCCGGGGCGCCCGAACCATTGCCTTGCCGGTGGCGCTCGCAGCCGGCGTGCTGGCCCTCTTGGGTCTGGCCAGCGCGCCGGCCGCGCGAGCGGCTGCCTGGTCGGCGGAGATCTCGCCGACGAGCAGTGCGTTGCTCGCGGTCTCGTGCCCGGACACGAGCGACTGCTGGGCGGTGGGCGGCGGCTCGGGCTTCGGCAGGATCATTCACACCTCGGACGCCAGCGCCGGCAGCCCGACCTGGTCGACTCAGACACCGCCGGCCGGCGCGTTCTCCCAGTACAACGACGTGGATTGCGTGAGCGCCACGAATTGCTGGGCGGTCGGCAGCGTGTACAACGTGGCACCACTGATCGCGGCGACGACGAACGGCGGCTCCACCTGGAACGCGCAGGCGCCGCCCGGGCCGGTCACCGTGGCCCTTCAGGGCCTGTCGTGTCCGAGCGCGTCCAGTTGCATCGCGGTCGGTGGCGTGCTCGGGACCTTTCCGACGATCGTCTCGACCACGAACGGCGGCGGGACCTGGACGACGCAGACCTCGCCGCCGACCACGCACGCCCAGCTGAACGACGTCGCGTGCCCGAGCACGACGGTTTGCTTCGCGGTCGGCGGCAACAACGGCACGGCCACGATCATCGCAACCACGAATGGCGGCGCGACGTGGACCGCGCAGACTCCGCCGATAGGCGCCGACGTCGCGCTCAACGCGATCGACTGTCCGACCACGACCGTGTGCTTCGCGGTCGGGAACGCGCTCAGCCACACCGCGGAGATTCTCACCACGAGCAACGGCGGCGCGACCTGGTCGCTTCAAAACGACAGTCGCGGACAGCCGCTGAACGACGTGTCTTGTCCGGATAGCAGCGACTGCTGGGCGGTCGGGCCGTCGGGGACGATCGTCGCCACGACGGATGGGGACACGTGGGATGAGCAGTCCTCCCCGGGTAACAACCAACTGCTTGGGATCGACATGCCCAGCCAGGCCAGGGGCAAGGCAGTGGGTGTGTCCGGCACGATCCTCGGCTACGCGGCGGCGTGCGCCGCGGGCGGGCTCAGCTTCACGCCCCCGGCCACCTTGACCTGGCCCAGCGTCGCGCTGACCGGCCGCGACCAGTCGATCACCACGCCGCTCACGCTCTCACCCAACGATCAGACCGGTTCGGGCGCCGGGTGGAACCTGACCGCGACCTCGACCACGTTCACCACGGGCACCCGCACGCTGCCGGCCACGGCGGCTCAGATCACCGCGGCGAGCGCGTCCTCGGCCAGCGGGACCTGCTCGCTGCCGGTGAACCAGATCAGCTACCCCGTGACGATCCCGGCTGCCGCGTCGGCACCCGCCGCGGTGAAGGTCTTCAACGCCAGCGCCGGGACCGGGGCTGGACCAGCCACCGTCGCGCTCACCGCGAACCTGAACGTCCCGGGCAACGCCCGAGTCGGCACCTACACCTCGACGTGGACGCTGACGCTGGCCAGCGGTCCGTAGAGAGCCTGTGCTCGATCCGCTGGACCGTGTAGCGTCTTCACGATGATCGACGTTCATGAAGCGCGCGACGCGCTCAACCGCGTGCTCGAGCTCACGGTCCTGCTCGGCGATGACATGGCCCGCGACCTGGCTCGCCGCGGTCTCACCGGCTCCCGTGCCCACCTCGTATGGGAACTGCGCCGGCTGGGGCCCTCGACGCAGCAGACGCTGGCCGAGGCGCTGGGGGTGACGCCACGCGCGATCACGGGTCTGGTCGACGCGCTCACGGATGGAGGGTTCGTCACGCGCGAGCCGCACCCGCGGGACCGCAGGGCGACGCTCGTGACGTTCACCAAGCAGGGAGAGCGGGCGGCCAGGGCACTCGAGCGAGACCACATCGAACTCGCCAGCAAGCTGTTCGGCGACATGCCGGCGAGTACCTTCCGCGGGTTCTCGCGCGGGCTCGACGCGGTGCTCGCCCGCCTCCGCGAGCTGTTGGCCTAGATACATAGTGTAGTATCTTCACTACATGGCTCCTGAGACCAACATAGAACTGGTCCGGGCGGGTCTTGAGGCGTTGAACGGCGGCGATCTCGACGCGTGCATTGAGCTTGCCAGCCCGGATCTGATCATCAGCCTGGCCGAACTGCCCGAACCGCTGCACGGCCGCGACACCTGGCGCGAGGGCGCCGCGATGTTCCGGCGTGCCTTCCCCGATGTCCACGCCGAGATCGAGGACATCTTCTGCTCAGGGGATCGCGTGGCCGTGCGACTGCGCATGCGTGGCACGCACGAGGGCGAGTACCTGGGCATTCCCCCGAGCGGGCGGACGGTCAGCTACGTCAGCCACGAGTTCTACCGGATCGAGGACGGCCTGATCGCGGAGGAGTGGATCTGCTCCGACACGGCCGGCCTGTTCCAGCAGATCGCCTGACGACAGACTCGGTTTCGGGCGGTACCGGCGCGGGAAGGCGGGTCTCGTTTCCCGGAGGTAGGAGGTCGTGATGCGCCGTGTCCTCGCAGTTCTGGCCACCGCAGGCGTGCTCTGGCTGGTCCCGGTCGCGCAGGCGGCACCCCCGCCCAGCGCCGGCGCGTTCGTCCTCACCGCGAGGACTCCCGGCGGAGCCTATGCGCCCACCTTCACGGGCAACGGCATGCTCGGCGTGCGCGTGCCGCCCTCCGGCCAGGGCTACGCGGGCGGAACCGTCCCGGCCCAATCCGAGTTGGCCGGTTTCTATGCCTGGCCGACGGGGAGCCCGAAGCCCGGCGACAACGTCCAGCAGCGCGCCAACATCCCGACCTGGTCGACGCTGACGTTCTCCGAGAACGGCCAGACGTTCACTGTGCCCGGGCCCGGCGTCTCGAACTGGCGCCAGTCGCTCGACCTGCACACCGGCATCGTCACCACCACGGCGCGGTGGACGGCTCCCGACGGACGCGTCACAGACCTCACCTACCAGGTCCTGACCGACCGGGCCAGCCAGTTCGTCGGGCTGGTCCGCTTGCAGTTCACCCCGCACTGGAGCGGACCTGCCACCGTCACCGACAGGGTCGACGGCACCGCGGATACGAGCGCGAAGCCGTTGCTCACCACCCAGGTGTCGAAGGGCTGGGACGCGGCCAGCCGCCAGGATTGGGTGACGATCCAGGCGGTCGGGACTGGGATCCAGGCCACGGTGGCCAGCCAGCTCGAGGTCAGCCCGAACGTCTCGGCCACGCCCGCCCAGACCGATCAGAGCACCGACCAGAGCGTCGGCCAGCAACTCGGGTTCCCGGTGACGGACGGGCAGACGTACACGATCACCAAGTACGTCGGGGTCGAGAGCTCGCAGGACGCCGGGGACACCGTCGCCGCCGCGCGGGGGCAGGCGTCCGGCGCTGCGTCGACCGGGTGGGACGCGCTGCTCTTGGCGAGCAAGGCCGCCTGGGCCTCGCTCTGGCGCGGGTGGATCGAGATCCGCGGCAACCGGACGCTGGCCACCGACGTCAACGCCAGCGAGTTCTACCTGTGGTCCAGCACGCGCGCCGGCGTCGACTGGAGCATCTCGCCGGCCGGGCTGTCCTCGAACGGCTACGACGGCCACATCTTCTGGGACGCCGAGACATGGATGTATCCCTCGCTGCTCGCCCAGCACCCAGACCTGGCCGCCGGCATGAACAACTATCGATTCGCCCGGCTGACGCAGGCCGAACAGCACGCGGCGGCGACGGGTTGGGCCGGCGCGCGGTTCCCGTGGGAGAGCGCGCTTGACGGCACCGAGCAGATCCCTCCGCCGGTTTCGGTGAACAGCGAGGGGCTCTACGAGCAGCACATCACCGCCGACATCGCACTGGCTCAGTGGCAGTACTACCTGGCCACCGCGGACCGGGGATGGTTGACGACGCGCGGGTGGCCGGTTCTGTCGCAGGCGGCCACGTTCTGGGCCTCGCGGGCGAAGCTCGGCTCGGACGGCAAGTACCACATCGACGGGGTCACCGGTCCCGACGAGGAGAACCCGAACGTCAACGACGAGGCGTACACGAACGTAGGCGCGATGCGCACGCTCCAGGACGCGGTCCAGGCGGCTCACGTTCTCGGTCTGGCCGCCCCGGCGAACTGGTCGACGATCGCGGCTGGGCTGTCCGTGCCGGTCAGAGGCGGGATCCATCCCGAGTTCTCCGGCTATCGCGGTCAGTTGGTCAAGCAGGCCGACGTGACGCTCCTGCAGTACCCCTGGGGGTATCAGACCTCTCGCCGGGTGAGCCTCAACGACATCGATTACTACGTGCCGCGCACCGACCCGGGGGGCCCGTCGATGAGCGACGCGGTCAACCTGATCGACAACTCGTCGCTCAACACGCCGGGGTGCGCGAGCTACGTGTACGTCGAGCGCAGCTACCAGCCGTTCATCAAGGACACCTTCCATCAGTTCTCGGAAACCCGGACCGGTGGTGCGTTCACGTTCATGACCGGGATCGGCGGGTTCCTCCAGGAATTCCTGTACGGCTACTCGGGCATGCGCTGGAACCCCGGCAACGTCGGACTCGACCCGAGTCTGAGCAGCCAGATCGGCGGGATCGTGCTGCACGATGTGCACTGGCGCGGGCGGACGTTCCAGGTGGCGATCGGCCCGCAGCGCACGCGGGTTACGCTGACCGGCGGCGCTCCGTTGCCGGTGAAGACCGTGAGCGGCGT
>DATFDC010000494.1:0-7361 GCA_035252415.1 Solirubrobacteraceae bacterium | reverse complement strand
GTCCCGCGGCGAGGTGGAACCTCCGGAAGTGACCGGACGGGGCCGCGAGGCCCCACGGACGCCGGCGAAGCCGGCCCAAAAACCACTGTCGGGGTCCGCCCTGGCGGTGGAACGACGGTTGCGCGAGGCCGGCGTCGAACCGCCACTCGACTCAGAGGTCGATGCGGGCGATCTGGCCGCGCTCCGGGAGGCGGGGCGGGCGGTGCGTGTGTCCAAGGCCCTGCACTACCACGTGGAGGTGCTGGCGGGGATTCGCGGGCGGCTCGTCGAGATCGCTCAGCGCAACGGAGGCGAGGTCACGCTGGCCCAGCTGCGCGACGAGCTGGGCACCTCGCGGAAGTTCGCCCAGGCCCTGCTCGAGCACTTCGACTCCGAGAAGGTGACGATCCGCCGCGGTGACGCCCACGTGCTGCGTCGGGCGGCCACGCAGTAGATTGCCCCGCATGCCAACCAGCCTTGTCACCGGCGGCGCCGGGTTCCTCGGCTCGCACCTGTGCGACGAGCTGCTGCGTCGCGGCCATCGCGTGATCTGCGTGGACAACCTCGAGACGGGGTCGCTCAACAACATCGAGCACATCCGCGACAGCATGTTCGTGCACCGCAATCTCGACATCATCGAGCCGTACTTCATCGACGAGCCGATCGACTTCGTCTACCACTTGGCCTCCCCGGCCTCGCCGATCGACTATCTCCGCCTGCCGCTGGCCACCTTGAAGGTCGGCTCGTACGGGACCCACCACACGCTCGGGCTGGCGAAAATTCACCGCGCCCGGTTCCTGATCGCCTCGACCAGCGAGGTGTATGGCGATCCGAAGGTCCACCCCCAGCCCGAGAGCTACTGGGGGCACGTCAACCCGATCGGGCCGCGAGGCGTCTACGACGAGGCCAAGCGCTACGCCGAGGCGCTGACCATGGCCTACCACCGCCAGCAGGGCGTGGATACGGCGATCGTGCGGATCTTCAACACGTACGGGCCGCGCATGCGGCCGCACGACGGCCGGGCGATCCCCACGTTCATGCGCCAGGCGCTCCAGGACCGCCCGATCACGGTGTTCGGCGACGGCTCCCAGACCCGCTCGTTCTGCTACGTGGAGGACGAGATCCGGGGGCTGATCGCGCTCGCGGAATCCGGCTATCACCAGCCGGTCAACATCGGCAATCCCGACGAGTTCACGCTGCTCGAGCTGGCCAAGGCCGTGATCGAGGTGACCGGGTCGAAGTCCGAGATCGTGTTCGAGGCGCTGCCCATCGACGACCCGCAGGTCCGCCAGCCCGACATCTCGCTGGCCCGGGAGATCCTGGGTTGGGAACCCCAGGTGAGCCTGCGCGAGGGTCTGAAGCGCACGATCGAGGCGGCCGGCGCCGAGGCCCTGGTCGGTGCCGGGTGAGCCGCGGCCCCCGTGCACGAATGATTTCCCCGCTACGCCGCTACTTCGGGATCGAGCTACCGTTATAGCGCGCGGGGGCCGATGTCGGTGCGAGGTCGCAATTTGACGCTCGAGCAGAAAGAGATCGGCAACATCCACTCAAACGGCGGGACGCGCGAATCGGTTCCGCTGCCGTTCCCTGAGCGCGACGTTCGGCGCAAGAAGCCCCCATTCCTGTCTTTCCTGCTGCGCTGGGAGACGCTGCGCCGGGTCGCGCGGGTCATCTCGCTGCTCGTGCTCGACTTCGTCGGGGTGGTCGGCGCGCTGTTCACCGCGTTGATGCTCAAGCTGGCCGTGCACGACAAGCTCGATGCCGGCGTCGCCTGGCGTGACGGCAAGCACTGGATCCCGTTCGCCTACCTGATGACCGTGCTGGCCTTCGCCCGCCTGGATCTGTACGCCGGGCGCACCCAACGCCCGGGGCTGGCCCGCATCGCCACCGGACTGTTCCAGGCCACGGTGATCGCGCTGGTGTTCGCGCTCGCCGACGGCCAGCACTTCAACAGCTACTTCATCTTCTACGGCACGCTGTTCTTCGGCACGGTGTACATCGCGACGCTGCGCGAGCTGCACCTGCGCCTGAGCGGCTGGATGCTCGACCGGGCGGGCTACGCGCGCCGGGCCGTGCTGGTCGGATCGGGCAAGCACATCGAGGAGGTGGCGCGCGCCCTGGCCGACCGGTCGCGCACGCGCGTCGACATCGTCGGCTACATCTCGCTGACCCCCCGTCCGCGCAACGGGCTGCGCTCGCTCGGCCAGCTTCCCGATCTGCCGGCCGTGCTCGAAACCGAGGCGGTCCAGGAGGTGATCATCGCCGACCCGGACTTCCCCCAGGACAAGGCGGTCGAGCTCGTCGACTCCTGCCACCAGCGCGGCGTGACCGTGCAGGTGGCGCCGTCGACGATGGAGATCCTGATCGATCGGGCCGAGTTCGCGCCCGGCCACACGGTCCCGCTGTTCACGTTGCGCCCGCCGGTGTTCGAGGGCGTCGACTATGCGGTCAAGCGGACGTTCGACCTGATCGTGTCGATCGTGGGGCTCATCGTCCTCTCGCCGGCGTTCCTGGCCATCGCGGTGGCCATCAGGCTGAGCTCGCGGGGTCCGGCGATCTACCGCTCGGTGCGGCCCGGCATGGCCGGCAAGCCGTTCTTCTGCTTCAAGTTCCGGACCATGCGCGAGCACGCCGAGCAGATCCAGGACGAGCTCGAGCCGTTCAACGAGCAGACCGGGGCCCTGTTCAAGATCCGCGACGACCCGCGCATGACCCGCGTCGGGAGATTCCTGCGCCGCTTCTCGCTCGACGAGCTGCCGCAGCTGCTCAACGTGGTGCGCGGCGAGATGTCCCTGGTCGGGCCGCGTCCGCTGCCCATGCGCGACTTCGACCGGCTCGACGAATGGCACAAGAAGCGCTACCTGGTGCTCCCCGGCATCACCGGGCTCTGGCAGGTCTCGGGGCGCTCCGATCTCGACTTCGACGACCTGGTGCGGCTGGACTTCCTGTACCTGGAGCGCTGGTCGATCATGCTCGACCTGTCGATCCTGCTGAAGACGATCCCGGCGGTCCTGACCCGTCGGGGCGCTTTCTAGGGCATAACGCCGCGGTCCGGGTAGGCTCTGGCACCGCCGATGCCGCCGACTGACCGCTTCGTCATCAGCTTTGCCGCCGAGCCGCCGCAGGAGCCGCTGCCCTACGGCCGGTGGGCGGACACGCTGGCCGGCCACTTCCGCGGGGCGGTCGGCGAGCTCAAAGGCGAAGACGAGGACATCGGCGAGCTCGATTCGGAGATTTCCTGGTTTCCCGACCGCACCTACGCGGGACGGACGTACATCCCCGGGGTGGCGCGGACCAGCGGCGGCTACGAGGTACTCGGGTTCGTGTCGTTCAGCGAGGGGTCCCACGGGCCGAGCGACTTCGATGCCCAGGTCGACTTCACCTCCGACGTGGCCGAGTCAAACCCGGACTGGAAGCTCGACATCAACGACGAGCTGATCGGCACCTGGCGCGGCGAGGAGGGGAACGTCGCCGCGATGCGGTTGGTGTGGGGGATCCCGCTGGTCCCCGGTGGCGCGGTGGTGACCGCCGAGCTGGCCAGCCTCGCGGTCGACCAGTGCGCGCTGGTCGAGGAGCGCTTCACGCTGATCGCACCCGATGACTATCGGGGCGACGTGCTCGAGATCCGGCTGTGGGACAAGGGCGGCGACGAGCTCGCGCTCGAGTCGCTCTACGTGGAGGACGACGAGGAGGACTGATCGGCGGCCGCGCCCGCGCCATGCGCATTGGTCGAGGCGTTGGTGCTGGACAGCGCGGTCGGGAGCCGCAGCTTCACTTCGGACTCGGTGAGCGGGAAGTGGCAGGCGGCCAGGTCGTGGCCGCTCTTGAGCTCGAGCAGCGGCTCCTCCTGGCTGCACAGCTCCTGGGCCTTGGGGCACCGGGTATGAAAGCGACACGCCCGCGGAGGGTTGGCTGGGCTGGGAACGTCGCCGGTGAGTAGCTGACGCTCGCGTCGGCGCGCGCCACTCGGCTTGGCCACCGGAACGGCCGACAGCAGCGCGCCGGTGTAGGGATGGCGCGGGAAGCTGTAGAGCTCGTCACTCGGCGCGACCTCCACGACCTTCCCGAGATACATGACCGCGACCCGGTCGCACATGTGGCGCACCACCGACAGGTCGTGGGCGATGAAGATCAGCGTCAGGCCCATCTCGCGCTGAAGGTTGCGCAGGAGGTTCAGCACCTGGGCCTGGATCGAGACGTCGAGGGCGGACACCGGCTCATCCGCCACCAACAGCTTCGGTTCGAGCGCGATCGCCCGCGCCACCCCGATGCGCTGGCGCTGCCCGCCCGAGAACTCGTGCGGGAAGCGGTTGTAGTGCTCGGGGTTCAGGCCGACCCGGTCCATCAGCTCCTGCACCCGCTTGCGCCGCTCGCCGGACCCCTTGAGCAGGCCGTGGATCGCGAACGGCTCGCCGATGATCGAGCCGACGGTCTTGCGCGGGTTCAGCGACGAGTAGGGGTCCTGGAAGACCATCTGCATCTGGCGGTGAAGCCCCTTCAGCTCATCCTTGCCGCCCGCCGCGACATCCTGGCCCTCGAACAGGATCGTGCCCGAGGTCGGATCGAGCAGGCGGACCAGCAGCTTCGCCGTGGTGCTCTTGCCGCACCCGGTCTCGCCCACGATGCCGAGCGTCTCGCCGCGCTTGACGTCGAACGAGATGTCGTCGACCGCTTTGACCGCGCCGATCTGCTTCTGGAAGATGATCCCGCGGGTGATCGGGAAGTGCTTGACCAGGTTGCGAACCTCGAGCAGGTTCGCACCGTTCGAGCCGGCCGCCATCTGCTCGTCGGTCAAGACCCGTCCTCGGAGGTGGCTTCCTCGGCGGTCACTTCCGCCGCGGGCGAGTGGTGCGCGGCATGCGCGCGCACGGGCTGGTCCTCCTCGACGACCAGATGGCGAAGCTGCCCGGGCGCCTCTCCCTCCTGCAGGCCGCGCCAGATCCGGCCGCGCACCTCGGTCGAGAGCAGGCACGCCGCCGAGTGGCCGGGGTCACCGGTGATCGGCTCGAGCTTGGGGTCGATCCGCTTGTGGGAGTCGCGCACGTACGGGCAGCGGGGGTGGAAGAAACAGCCGGACGGCCGGCGGATCAGGCTGGGCGGACGACCGGCGATCGGCACGAGCTCCTCGTCGCGAGGAGTGTCCAGCCGCGGGATCGACTTGAGCAGCCCCCACGTGTAGGGATGCTGCGGCGAGCCGAAGATTGCCTCGGTCGAGGCCCGTTCGACGATCCGGCCGGCGTACATGACCGCGATCTGGTCGGTGATCTCCGCCACGACGCCGAGGTCATGGGTGATCACGATGATCGCCATGCCCAGGCGGGCCTGAAGGTCGTCGAGCAGGGCGAGGATCTGCGCCTGGACGGTGACGTCGAGCGCGGTGGTCGGCTCATCGGCGATCAGCAGCTTGGGCTCGTTGGCCAGCGCCATGGCGATCATCACGCGCTGGCGCATGCCGCCCGAGAACTCGTGCGGGAACTGGTCCACGCGGCGGTCGGGGTCGGGGATGCCGACGAGCTCGAGCAGCTCGACGGCGCGAGCCCGGGCCGCGGCCTTCCCGACGTCCCGGTGGGTCAGGACCGCCTCCATCAACTGCTTGCCGACCTTGAAGAACGGATGCAGCGAGGACAGCGGGTCCTGGAAGATCATCGCGATCTCGTTGCCGCGGATCCCGCGCAGCTCGTCGTCTCGCAGCGAGACGAGGTCCCGACCGTCGAACATGATCCGGCCCTCGATCGTGGTGTTCGGGGCGCGCGTCAGCCCGAGCGTGGTCAGCGAGGAGACGGTCTTGCCCGAGCCGGACTCCCCCACGATCCCGAGCGTCTGCCCGGTCTCGACCGTGTAGGAGATTCCGTCGACGGCGTGGACGATTCCGTCGTCGGTGGCAAACCGGACGCGGAGGTCCTCGACCGACAGGAGCGCATCGCTCACGTGTACCGGACTCTCGGGTCGAGATAGGCGTAGGCGATGTCCACGACCAGGTTGAAGAACACGATGAAGAACGCTCCGAACAGCGTGATGCCCTGAATCGTAGTCAGATCAGACACGCTGATGGCCTGGTAGAGCAGACGTCCGACACCCGGGATGTTGAACACGGTCTCGGTGAGGATCGCGTTGCCGGCCAGGAGGGTGCCCACGTCGAGACCGATCAGGGTGACGATCGGGGTGATCGCGCTGCGCAGCCCGTGCCGCATGATCACCGTGCGCTCTGGCAGGCCCTTGGCCCGGGCGGTCCGGATGTAGTCCTCCCCCATCGTGTCGATCATGCTCGCTCGCATGTAGCGGGCGTAGATCGCCGCGGTGGCGGCGGCGAGCACCAGCCACGGCAAGATCATGGCCCCGGCCTTCTCGAACGGGGTCGAGGCGGCGGCGAACGAGCCCTGGCCATCGAACACCTTGAACTGTCCGATGTCCTTGGCGAACAGGTAGAGGGCAACCAGGCCGAGCCAGAACACCGGTGCGGAGATGAAGGCCAGCGAGGTGGTCATGCTCACCCGGTCCATCAGCGAGCGACGCTTGACCGCCGAGATGATGCCGATGCTGAGTCCCAGGCCCAGCCAGATGATCACTGCGCCGATGACCAGCCAGATCGTCGCCGGCAGGCGATTCAGGATCAGCTGACGGACGGGGATCGTGTACTGGTAGCTGTAGCCGAAGTTGAAGTGCAGGAACACGTCCCGCATGTAACGCGCGTACTGGACGTAGATCGGCTGGTCGAGACCGAGGCTGTGGCGAATCGCCGCGATCTGCTGTGGACCCGCGTTCCGCCCGGCCCGCAGCACGGCCGGGTCGGCCGAGGGCAGGATGTAGAAGATCAGGAAGATCACGGCGCTGACGATGAACAGCATCGCGATTCCCCACAGGATTCTTCTGATGATGTAGCGGAACATGATGAGGTAAGTACGGTGGGCTCGTCACCGCGTTATCCGGTGACGAGCCCTTCCGCTTGGTTGATTCAGTGAGCCGTCCTAGCTGGCCTCACTTGAGAGACGTGGCCGACAGGTCGGTCAGACCGTTGACCTCACTGATCACGGCGACGACGTTCGGCGAGGACACGTTCGTCTCGTAATCCCAGTCCCAGACGAGCGCCGGAGCCAGGGCCGTGATCTGATCGTCGATCTTGCCGTAGGTCGCGGCCCGCTGAGTCGGGTCGGTGATGTACTTGGCCGAGTTCAGCGCATTGTCGATCGCGGGAACGTTGAGCTGCGGCCAGTTCGAGTTGTTGGTCGGGCTGGCCTTGGTCGTCGCGCTGTTGAACGGCACGTCGATCATCGCCTGTCCGTCGTTGAAGTCCTTCACCCACCCGACGTTCGGGCAGATGTTCGGTTCGTTCGCGACGACCGAGCAGAACTTCGTGTACATCGTGGCGTGCTCGACCGGATGCA
>DATFDC010000493.1:0-2606 GCA_035252415.1 Solirubrobacteraceae bacterium | reverse complement strand
GGTGTGGATGGCCCTCGGCGCCGCATTCGCGCTGGCTCTGGCCTTCGCCGCGCTCGCGCTCCGCTCCAGCCGCCGGGCCCGTCGCCGCGAGCGGGAGTTCGTGGCGATCTCGGCCGCCGCGGCGACCGACGCGCTGACCGGCATCCTCAACCGTCGCGGGTTCATGGACGCGGCCGAGCGGGAGCTCGCGCGCGCCAGCCGCTACGACCGTCCGTTCGTGCTCGCCTACGTCGACGTGCGCGGGCTCAAGGCGGTCAATGACACCGAGGGCCACCTGATGGGCGATGAGCTGATCCAGACCGTGGCCGGTCTGATGAAGGAATCCGCCCGCGCCGACGACGTCGTCGGGCGCATCGGTGGCGACGAGTTCGCCCTGCTGCTCGACGAGCAGACCGCCGAGGGTGCGCAGCCGGTGATCCGGCGCATCCAGGCGCGCGTCGAGGAGCGCCGGGCGGCGATGGAGATTCGGGTGCCGTGGGAGCTGACGATCGGAATCGCAGCCTTCCCGTCCGACGGCACCACGCTCGAGGAGCTTCTCGGCACGGCCGATCGCCGGCTGTACGAGCAGCGCGGTATTGCACTCAGGTAAAGGGCTGGGGAAGCAGCAGGGGTTCGGGGGTTGGACGCCATTTCGGGGCCCTCGCCACAACGGCGAGGGCGCCCGGATGGTGACCTGTTAGCCCCGGGCGAGTGCGCTCTTCAGGCGATCCAGCGTAGGAACCGGCGTCGGATCGATCTCGCCCAGCACGGCGAGGTACACCGACACCAGGTCACCGAGCAGCACGAGTGAGACGAGCCGTTCGATCTGGTTCTGGCCGACGCTCTCCACCCGGTACGTCCCGGCTGCCTCAGCCTCGATCAGTCCGCGGGTCAGCTCGATCCGCTGGCGGATGCGCGGGTGCAGATCGGAGTCGTCGAGGAACACCGCGCTGAACCGGCCGAGCTGGCTCGCGCCCTGCCACCCGGCGATCTCGTTGTGGTCTAGCTCGGGGAGCTCGTGCCAAAAGCAGGGCAGCTTGGCGTTCTCGTTGATCTGGGTCTTCCAGCGATACGCGATCGGCGAGGTCAGCCCGGAGCCGGCGATCTGGGGAATCGTCCCGTACAGCCCGCGCGCCAGCTCCTTGGCCAGGCAGTCGCTCGGGGCGTCCGGGCCCCACATCTCGACCAGCTGCTCCACATGCGCGGCGGCCACGTCGATCTCGGCATGAAGCCGCTCACCGGCGCCGCACAGCCAGGCCACCTCGAGCGCCACGACCAGCGAGTATGCGACCGCCGCCCGCGGCTGAAAGCCGCCCGGGAGCGGGATCACCGGCACGTCCTCAGCCCGCGCGGCGTCGGCCAGCTTTCCGCCCGTGGTGGCCACGATCCGCTGCGCGCCCACCGCGCCGGCGGCCTCGTAGGCGGCCAGCGTCTCCTCGGTGTTACCGGAGTAGCTCGAGCACAGGACCATGGTGTCGGGGGTGGTCCAGGGCGGGAGCGCGTAGCCGCGGGCGAGCATGATCGGCCGAGAGGCTCGGTCGCCCAGCGCCTCCCGGGCCAGGGCGCCGCCGATCGCCGAGCCGCCCATGCCGGCCACGACCAGGCCGCCCGGGGCGTCGTAGGGCTCGAGGTTCGCCGACTCGACCCGCCACAGCGCGTCGCGCAGTTGATCGGGGAGCCCGAGGATGTCCTCTATCTGACGCGCCGAGTCGACCGCCTCGATCGCGCCCCTGGTCAAGTCGACAGTCGTGCTCAAAACTTGATCGCTCCGTCGGGAAGCTGCACGCCCGGGAAGATACGCGCGCCGGCCGCGAGCGTGTTTCCTGACCCGATTTTTACCCCCTGGCCGAGCATCACGAGGCCTTCGATGCGGCATCCCTCGCCGATGGTGACGTCGGGGCCGATGATCGACGAGCTGATCGTGGTGCCGGCGCCCACCGTGACCCCGGCCAGCAGGACCGAGGCCTCGACGCGGCAGCGCTCCCCCACGTTGACCCGTTCGCCCAGCACGCTCCGGTCGCCCACCAGCGCGCGGGGCGCCACCGAGCAGCCCGCCGCCACGAGCACCGGCGCGACCACCCGGCCCTCGACCGACGAGCCGTCGACCAGGGCGAGACCATGGTCACCCAGCTCACGTCCGACCTCGGTGCTCACCTTGCCCTCGAGGATGTCGTATGTCGCCTTCAGGTAGCGGTCCGGGGTCCCGATGTCCATCCAGTAGCCGCTCGACTCATAGCCGTACAGGCCGTTGCCGACCAGGGTCGGGAACACCTCGCGCTCGATCGACACGTTGGTGCCGGCCGGCGGCATCCCATCGAGCACTTCCCGCTCGAGGATGTAGGCGCCGGCGTTGATCAGGTTGGTGTCGAGCTCGTCGAGCCCGGGCTTTTCGATGAACTCGCTGACCGAGCCATCCGGCCCGCAGCGGACCAGACCGTACGCCGAGGGGTCCTCGACCGGATACAGCGCCAGCGTGGCGCGTGCCGCGGTCCGCTCGTGCTGCTCGAGCTGAGCGGTCAGGTCGATGTCGGTCAGCACGTCGCCGTTGAGCATGAAGAAGCGGTCCTCGAGCAGTTCCTCGGCGAACTTGAGCGCGCCGCCCGTGCCGAGCGGCTTGGGCTCCTCCA
>DATFDC010000492.1:0-6912 GCA_035252415.1 Solirubrobacteraceae bacterium | reverse complement strand
CGGCCAGTCGCTCGAGCGCGCGGGCGCGGTCGGCGATGGCCCGGCGGCTGTGGTTGTGCAGTCGCTGGGCGGCGGAGCGCAGGTCCGCGCGGGCGTCGAAGCAGTCGATCGGAACGGCCGCCTCGGCGGCGTGGGTGGGGGTCGAGCAGCACACCGCGGCGACGTCGTCGATCAGCGTGCGGTCGGTGTGGTGCCCGACGCTCGAGATCACCGGGACGCGGAGCAGCGCCACCGTCCGGCAAAGCGCCTCGTCGCAGAACGCGAACAGGTCGGCCAGCGACCCGCCGCCCCGCGCGACGATCACCACCTCGACCTCGGGGATCGCGGCCAGGTCGCGCAGCGCGGTGGCGATCACCGGCGCGGCCAGCCGGTCCTGCACCGGGGCGAAGCCCCAGATCAGCCGCCCGGCCCAACCCCGGCGGCGCAGGCCGGCCAGGACGTCGTCGCGGGCCTTGCCGCGCTCGCCGGTCACCACTCCGATCGTCCGGGGCAGGCGCGGGCGCGGCAGGCGCTTCTGCGGCTCGAACAGCCCGTCCGCCTCCAGGCGCCGGCGCAGCCGCTCGAGCTGGACGAGCAGGTCTCCCTCGCCGGCGATCCGCAGCTCGGTGACCGCGAACGTGAACGAGGGGGAGGAGGAGGCGCTGCCCGGGTAGTAGTCGCAGCCGCCGCCGACGACGACCTTGATCCCGTCCGCGAGGGGAAAGCCGAGGCGCTCGAAGTCCGAGAGCCACATCGAGCACGGCAGCGCGCCGCGCGCGTCGCGCAGCTCGAAGTACACCCGCGCGCGGCTCGAGCGAACCCCCCATACCTCGCCGACCAGCTGGACGCGGGCGAACTCGAGCAGCTTCTGCTTGAGGCGAGCGGCATAGGTGCCCACCTCCCAGGGGCCGGGCAGGTCGCTTTCCAGTGCGGTGGCGGCGATCGCGGGCTGACTCATCTCAGGTATCGAGGCTACCGGCCGCCCCCCACGGATAGGATGAGCGGCCGTGGACCTCACGCTTTCACCCGGCGAGGAAGCCTTCCGCGACGAGCTGCGAGCGTGGCTGGCCGAGAACAACCCGGGCCGCGAGCCGGCCGGCGACGAGGCAGCGTTTGAGTTCCGCCGGTCCTGGCAGCGCAAGCTCCACGACGCCGGGTGGGCCGGCGTGTCCTGGCCCAAGGAGTACGGCGGGCGCGGGGCGACGCTGGTCGAGCAGGCGATCTTCAACGAGGAGATGGTCCGGGCCCGCACCCCATCGGTGGCCAACGTGCTCGGGCTGGCCATGGGCGGCCCGACGGTGATCGCTCACGGGACCGAGGAGCAGCGCAAGCGCTACCTGCCGGCGATCCTCTCGGCCGAGGAGATCTGGTGCCAGGGTTTCTCCGAGCCGGGGGCCGGCTCTGACCTGGCCTCGGTGAAGACCCGCGCGGTGCGCCAGGGCGACGAGTGGGTGGTCACCGGCCAGAAGGTGTGGACCACGTTCGCCCACCACGCGAAGTGGTGCATGCTGGTTGCCCGCACCAACCCCGACGCCCCCAAGCACAAGGGCCTCACGTACTTCCTGATGGACATGGAGCAGGACGCCGTGCAGGTCCGGCCGCTGCGCCAGATCACCGGCGAGTCGGAGTTCAACGAGCTGTTCATCGAGGAGGCGCGGATCCCACACGAGAACATCGTCGGGGCCGAGGGCGAGGGCTGGGCGGTGGCGATCACCACGCTCATGCACGAGCGGGCCACGCTAGCGTTCGGCCTCCAGGTCAGCGTGCAGATCGCCCTGCGCGAGCTGATCGAGTCCGCGCACCAGGCCCGCGGCCTCAACGGCGCCGTCGCCACCGAGGACCCGGTCATCCGCCAGCGCCTGGCCCAGCTCATGATCGAGTCCGAGGTCCTGCGGCTGAACGCCTACCGCGGACTGTCGGCGATCATGCGCAGCGGCGTCCCCGGCCCCGAGGGCTCGCTCGGCAAGTGGCACTGGTCGGAGGTCAACCAGTCGCTGACCGAACTGGCCATGGAGATCGCGGGGCCGCGCGCGATGCTCAGCGAGTCCGAGCAGAACTGGAGCTACCGGTTCCTGCGCGCACGGGCCAACTCGATCGAGGGCGGCACGACCGAGATCCTCAAGAACATCGTGGCCGAGCGGGTGCTCGGCCTGCCGCGGATGCGCTGACCCGGGCGCCTGGGCGACACGGCACGAGATGAACTTCGGCTTCACCGACGACCAGCAGGCGATCAAGCGCACCGCCCACGAATTCCTCGAGGCCCGCTACCCGGCCGCCACCGTGCGCCGGCTGGCCGAGGACGAGCGCGGCTTCACCGACGAGCAGTGGGCCGAGCTGGTCGAGCTCGGGTGGCCCGGCGTGATCGTGCCCGAGGAGGCCGACGGCCTCGGGCTGGGCGCGGTCGAGCTGGTCGTGATCGCCGAGGAGATGGGCTACGCGCTCGCCCCCAGCCCGTGGTTCTCGACCACCTGCGCGGCGCTCATGCTGGTCGCCGCCGGCACCGAGGAGCAGCGCGAGCGCTGGCTCGGGCCGCTGGCCCGCGGCGAGGCGCGCGGGACGCTGGCCGTGTGGGACGAGAAGGCCGGGTGGGCGCCGGACCATTCCGAGGTCGAGCCCGATTCGGATGGGAAGCTCTCGTGCGTGAAGATCGCGGTGCCGGATGCCGCGGGGGCCGACTTCCTGATCATCTCCGGCGCGGACGGCCGGCATTACCTCGTCGAGCACGACGTCTCCGATCCGGGGATCACGCTGGTTGCGGAACCCGCGATCGATCCGACCCGCAAGCTGTTCCGGGTCGAGCTGTCCGGGGCACAGGTGCAGCCGCTCGAGGTGGCGCCGGAGGCCATCGCGCGCGCCTACGCGACGATCGTCACCCTGCTCGCGGCCGAGAACGTCGGCGCCGCCCAGCGTGCGATGGAGATGGCCGTCACCTACGCCAAGGACCGCACCCAGTTCGAGCGCCCGATCGGCGCCTACCAGGCGGTCTCGCACCGCTGCGCACAGATGCTGCTCGAGGTCGAGGGGTCGCGGTCGCTCTGTTACTGGGCGGCCTGGGCGCTCGACAACGAGCCCGAGACCGCCCCGCGCGCCGCCTCGATGGCCAAGGCGTACGCGGGCGACGCGGGCTTCCGGGTCACCGCCTCGGCGCTTCAGGTGCACGGCGGGATCGGCTTCACCTACGAGCACGATCTGCACTTCTTCTTGAAGCGGACGCACGCGAACGCCCACGCGTTCGGCGACTCGCGCTGGCACCGCGACCGCGTCGCGGACCTGGCCGGCGTGTAAGTCGCGGGGCGTGCATAGCCCGACAATCGAGGCCCGGATGCCGGACGCTGTCGAGTCGTGCACGAATAGCGTGCGTAAGTCGACACGGTCGGCTGTGGGCGCGAGGCCTGTCGAGTTGTGCACGCGCCCAGCGGGTGGCCGGCGCCGGCGGGACGACCCCGCCGACGCCGGCTGACCGCTACGCGATCAGGATCGCTTGTGCGGGCTGAAGCCGCAGGTGTTGGGCATGACCGGGCCCAGGAACTGCGGATAGCCGAGCGTGGCCTCCTGGTTGGTGCCGTACTGGGCGTCCTTACCGAAGTCGTTCACGTCGCCTCGACCACTGACGTTCCCGAATTCGATCTGGCAGGTCCTTGCGCCTCTGCGGACCCGGCTCCAGTACGGATAGAACTTCCCGGGAGCGTTGGGCGGCGGAACCGCGCAGCCGGGCAGCGTCCCGCCCGGGGCGACCGAGTTGCCCAGGCAGGTCGACTCGCTCAGCCCCAGGTCCGTCTGGAGGAAGAACGACTGGTACTGCCGCCCCAACGTGGTCGGCAGGTCCTGGACGAAGCTGCCCGGGAGGGTCCGGGTGGGCTGCGAGCTCACCGGCCACTCGGGCCAGTAGGCGGTCCCATCGAAGTCGAGGTCTCCTCCGGCGAAGGTCACGACGCATCCGGTGATCGTGTCCGGCGCCGTGTTCAACCCGTCGTGGGTGTCGCCCTGCGGGAAGCAGGGGGCATCCGTCGCCTCCGGCTGGGTGCGGGCATCACCTCCCGGCGCCGCGTCCTCGTAGGGGCCATGGCAATTCGTCCACACGGTGTCGGTGACCGTCGCCGACAGCGGGAGCGAGATGGGGTTGGTCACGCTCGTGCACGGCTCGAAGTGACCGATCTCGAACTGGGTGCTGACATCGGTGCGATCGGCGCCCCACGGCGTGATGTTCTCCTCGCGCGCCGTGTTGTACTCGGGCTCGAAGTTGAACGGCGTATCCGTGCAGTCGGTGATCGAGGTGCTCATGAAGCCGTTGGCGGCCGAGGCCTGCATGAAGCCGACCTGATGCGTGGTCAGGTCGAAGACCTGGACCGCGAAGGCTCTCACCCCTCTCTGGCCCAGCACCGGCGCGTCCCCCATGTGGATCACCAGGTGGTCGCCGGGATTCATGAGCAGCGTCGCCCCGTTCTGAGTCTGGGTGGCCAGGTTGCTCTCCTCTGGGCCGGGCGGGCCGGTCGGGACGCCGTTGCGCTGCACGTAGGCGAAGTTGACCGGCTCCTCACAGTTGCCGTTACATGTTGCGAACAGGTAAGTGCACTCGAGGCTGTCGATGGTCAGCGCCGAGCACCAATGGCGGTTGTCACAGCTCACCCCGTCGATGAACGGTGCGAAGCCGGGCGGATAGAACTGGAGCTCCATGAACGCCGAGCCGCCGCCCGTGAACTGTGTCGTGCACGGGTTGGCCGAGATCGTGCACGGCGTCGGGGCGTTGGCGTCGCTCTCGGGCGTACAGGGATTCAGCGGGTAGGACTGCGGATTGCACATCTGCATCGAGAACCACGGCGCCAGCGAAAGCTCGAACCAGTGCGACACGTCAGAGCCCGGCTGGGCATCCGTGGGGGCCGCGGCCGGCTCACGCGGGAGGGTCTCGGTCCACGTGATGTCGTTGCCCGATCCGGGCTGGTTCGAGATGAACGACATGTCAGGTTCGTCGTGCCCGATGTAGTGACCGTTGTCGAAGAACCGGCTGTTCCAGTTGTTGGCGTTGGTCACGCCGGCGAAGCCGCGGACGTCGGTGCACGCTGCGGTGGAGTGAAGCGCGTGCTGGATCGGGCTATAGCCGTTGCAGTCGAGCTCGCCCACGGCTGGGACCGTCGCGCCGTGGGCCAGCGCCGGCGACCCGAGCGCCACCAGCGCCGTGATCGCCACAACGCCAAGCATCGCCCTCCACAACCTCGCACGGTGGGTGACCGGCAGCCACGTACTCATACGCGTCCTCCCCTGGTCAGGCCCTCCCCACCGAGCCGGCGTTGTAATGAAGCGCAGTGAACCTATTACCTCGAGCCGCTGTTCGGCAAGTACTGAACAGCCGCCGCGGACGGTGACGCTACGGGAAGTGGTGGCGGTCCGGGTTGGGCTCGGGAGGCTCGTCGGGGAGGAGCGGCGCGGGCTCGTACGTTGCGTCCGCCTCGAGCACGGCGGGATTGGCGGCCTCGAACGGGCGACGGCTGAAGAAGCCGCGGAAGAACGGCCACGAGGCGAACATCAGGATGATGCCGAGGACCAGCCCACCGATCCCGACGAAGATCGGGACCTCGATGCCGAGGAACGGCTTGGAGTAGTTGTTACCCGAGGTGTTGTAGTAGCCGTACGCCTTGATCGCCACGTAGGCCATCATCACGCCGCCGACCAGCGGGATGAGCCCGGCAAAGATGAAATTGCGTGCGCTCTTGAACAGGTCGCGGCGGAAATACACCGCACAGGCCAGTCCGGTGAAGCCGTAGTAGAAGCAGACCGAGAAGCCCAGCGCCGAGATCGTGTCGCCGAGCACGTCCTGATTGGGGTTGAAGGCCAGCAACGCGATCGTCCAGAGGATCGACAAACCGCCCATCAACAGGGTGGAGAAGCTCGGCGTGTAGTACCGCGGGTGGATTCGGCCGAAGGCACCTGGAATCGCGCCCCACTTCGCCATGGACAGCGTCGTGCGGGCAGTCGGCAGGATCGTGGTCTGCGTCGACGCCGAGGCGGAGGTCAGCACGCAGATGATCAGCAGCTTGTCCAGGCCGCTGCCGAAGACGCCCTGGCCGAGTGCGTTGAGGACGTCGCTCGAGTTGTTGGAGAGGAAGGCCGTGCCGTGGTAGGCCTGCGCGGCGGCGCTCACCGCGACATAGATCACGAGCAGCAGGAAGGTCGAGATGACCGCGGCCTTGCCGGGCCCGCGATGGCGGTCGCGCGACTCCTCGTTGACCGCGACCCCCGAGTCCCACCCCCAGTAGATGAAGATCCCGAGCAGGACCCCGTCGATCAGCGGTCCCCAGCCCAGATCGAACGGGTTGAACCAGGACGCGGAGACGTGAATCGAGTGCGCGGGGTTGTTCGCGTACACCTTGATCAGCGCGACGACCACGAACAGCAGCAGCGTGATGACCTCGAGGCTGAGCAGGAACGTCTGGATGCGCGCGGACAGTTCGATGCCGCGGTAACAGATCCAGGTCATCAGCGCGATCCAGATGACCGAGCCGGCGATCAGGCCGAAGTTCGAGGGGTGCCCGTTCCACAGCGCGAACGTGTACTGGCTTGCGACGGCCGCGAGCGAGGCCATCACGATGATGTCGGCCAGGAAGATCGCCCAGCCGTTGACCCAGCCGATCTGCGGGCCGAAGGTGCGCGTCACCCACGCGAACGTGGTCCCGGCGTCCGGATCGGCCAGGTTGAAGAAGCGGTAGCCGACCGAGACGAACAGGATCGGGATGAACGAGACGATCATCACGGCGGGCGCGTGGGTGCCCACGCCGACGACCGCGACGATGAAGCCGAGCGTCGCGGCCAGGCTGTAGGCCGGCGCCACCGACGCGGTGGCGATGACCAGATTCGACATGTAGCCGATCGCGTCGGCCTTGAGGCCCTTGGCGCCGGGGGCGGTCGGGTCCAAGCCGGGTTCGGCTACCTGAGGGACGG
>DATFDC010000491.1:0-2452 GCA_035252415.1 Solirubrobacteraceae bacterium | reverse complement strand
CTTGGGCGATACGTGTTCGCCGGGGGATCAGGGCGATCCAGCCGACGCCGTGTCCGGTGTCGACGAGCGCGAACGGGAGCATCGCGACCTGGACCGCCGCGACCACCGCGACCGCGCCGGCGGCCAGGCGCGTGCGCGCGCTCCAGAGCAGCCACAGCGCCTCGGGCGCAACCAGGAACCCCGCGAAGAAATGCGTGGCGAGCCCGAGCGAGGACCAGATCGCCCACCAGGCCAGGTGCTTGCCGTTCGGCTTGCGGCGGGCCCGGATGAACCACAGGAACGACGCGCCCGACAGCGCGGCGAGCAGCATGTACGCGCGCGCCTCCTGCGAGTACCAGATCAGGAACGGGTTGAACGTGACCAGCGCGGCGGCGAACACGCCGGCGCGCGGGCTGACCAGATCGCGCGCCGACAGATAGGCGAGCGGCACCAGCGCCACGCCGGCCAGCATCGACACCGAGCGCAGCGCCGCCTCGCCGGTGCCGAACACGTGCGCCCAGGCCCAGATCAGCACGAAGTAGAGCGGTGGCGTGGTCTCGACGTGGACGACCGTGTTCAGCATCGCCCCGAGCGGGAGCTGAGCCTCGTAGGCGGTCAGCGCCTCGTCGGCCCAGTAGCTCTGGTTGGTCAGCACGAAGATCCGGATGACCGCTGCGATCACCACGAGCGCGCCGGTGATCCACACGTAGGCCGGCATCGGTCGCGCCGTCTCGGCGTCGAGGCAGGGCCCGAGCGGGCCGCCAAAGCGCCGGGCCGGATAATCGGAGCTGCTCATGCCAGCAGCTCCGTGAGGGCCTCGACCACGTCGTCCTGGTCGGCATCGGTCACCTTGGGGCTGAGCGGGAGGCTCAGCGTCAGCTCGGAGATCGCCGTGGCCACCGGGAAGTGACTCGGCTCGTATCCGTAGCGGTCGCGGTAGAACGGATGCAGGTGCACGCCCCGGTAGTGCACCCCGGTGCCAATCCGCCGCGCGGTGAGCCCGTCGAGCAGTTGGTCGCGGGTCAGCGCCGCGTCGGGGTCGATCGTCACCTGATAGAGGTGACGTGCGTGGGTGGTGTCGGGTTCGGCCGGCGGCGGCGTGGCGACCGGCAGGTCCGCCAGCAGCCGGTCATAGCGCTCCCACAACTGGCCGCGGCGCTCGATCCAGGGGTCGAGGAGCGGAAGCTGATGCAGCCCGAGCGCGGCCTGCACGTCGGTCATGTTGTATTTGAAGCCCGGCTCGATCACCTCGTAGTGCTTGAAGCCGGCATCCGAGAAGCGCTGCCACGCGCCCAGGCTCAGCCCGTGCAGGGCCAGGCGCTCGACTCGCTCGGCCAGCGCCGGATCCCCGGTGACCAGGGCGCCGCCCTCGATCGTCGTGATGTTCTTGGTCACGTAGAACGAGAACGCGGCGAGGTTGCCGAAGGCGCCGATCCTCCGCCCGCGCCACCGCGCGCCGAGCGCATGCGCGGCGTCCTCGATCACGTGCAGTCCGTACTCGTCGCGTAGGCGGGCGAGACGATCGAGGTCGACCGGGCGCCCGGCCAGGTGGACGGGCATGATCGCCCTCGTGCGCGGCGTGATCGCCGCCTCGGCCTGGTCGAGGTCGATCAGCCCGGTGCCCGGGAGCGAGTCGACCAGCACGGGGGTGGCACCGGCGTGCTCGACCGCATTGGCCGACGCGACGAATGTCATCGCCGGGATCAGCACCTCGTCGCCGGGGCCGATCCCGAGCACCCGCATCGAGAGGATCAGCGCCGCGGTGCACGACGAAACGCACCGGCACTCGCGCACCCCGACGTACTCGGCCAGCATCCGCTCAAAGCGCTGGACCTTCGGGCCGGTGCCGATCCAACCCGAGCGCAGCGAGTCCACGACCTCGACGATCTCGGCCTCCCCGATCACGGGGCTGCCGAAGACGAGGAAGTTTTCGCGCACCTTGCTGATGACCTCCCAGCGCCGGAAACGCCCATGCTGGGGCCGGCGTGGCCGGCATCCGCGCCGGCGCACACTCTGCCCGGACCCTCGTTAGCTCGCCTGTGGCCGGGGTTAGCGTTATGCGACCATCGCATGTGAAGATGGCCACGTTGATGCCGCCCGGTCCACGGTTGCCGCGGATCGTCCAGACCGCCGGCTTCATGCTCGGCTCCTCGCCCTGGTTCATCGACGCCTGCCGCCGGCGCTTCGGCGATGTGGTCACGTTCCAGACCCTGTTCGACAGCCAGTTCGTGATGGTGTTCGACCCGGCACTGGTCAAGGAGCTTTTCCAGGGGCCGGGCGAGCAGTTGCGCGCCGGCGAGGCCAACGCGATGCTCGGGCCCGTCGTCGGCGAGCGCTCGGTCCTGCTGCTCGACGGCTCCGAGCACCTGCGCCACCGGCGCCTGATGCTCCCGCCGTTCCACGGCGCGCGGATGCACGCGTTCGCCGAGGCCATGCGCCGCTCGGCCGACCTCGAGATCGACTCCTGGCCGGT
>DATFDC010000490.1:0-5314 GCA_035252415.1 Solirubrobacteraceae bacterium | reverse complement strand
TCAGGTCACGCCGCCGGCCCCGCCCGAGCCGCAGACCGTGCATGAGCCGGCGCGGGACGTTCCGGTGCACGCGGCGTGCGACGTGCTGGTGGTGGGCGGCGGCCCGGCCGGATGCGCGGCGGCGATCGCGGCCGCGCGCCTCGGGGCCGAGGTGATTCTGGTCGAGCGCTACAACCATCTCGGCGGCCTCTCGACCGGCGGCTTGGTGATCTGGATCGATCGGATGACCGACTGGAGCGGCCGGCAGGTAATCGCGGGGTTCGGTCAGGAGCTGCTCGATCGGCTGCCCGCCGACGCGGTGGCGGGGGCACCCCGGGAACAGTGGGGCTCGAGCGACCCCGACGCGGTCGCGCACTGGCGCGAGCGCCAGGGGGCGTTTCGCGACACCGTGACCTGGTCGCCGATGATCGACCCGGAGTGGCTGAAGTACGTCTCGGCGGAGGTGTTGCTGGCCGCCGGGGTGAAGTTCCTGTTCCACAGCTGGGTCGTGGCGTCCGTCGTGGACGGTCGCACCGTGCGCGGCGTGATCTTCGAGAGCAAGGAGGGCCGCCGGGCCGTGCTGGCGAAATCGGTCGTCGACGCGAGCGGGGACCTCGACGTGTGCGCCGGCGCGGGCGCCGCGTTCGAGGCTGACGCGAAGGCGGGCGGCGGCGGCATCCAGCATTGCGTGAACACCGGCTGGCTCTGGGCCGGGGTCGACTTCGCCCGCTGGCTGGCCTTCAAGCGCGACGACCCGCAAGCCCACCGGCAGCTGATGGCCGAGGCAGGCGAGGCGCTCGGGTTCGTCGAGCGCCCGGTGGTCGGCTGGAGCAATGATGTCGCGCTGTTCCTGGGCCCGCGGCTGAGCGGCTACAGCGGCGTGAGCGTGACCGACCTCACCCGGGTCGAGATCGAGTCTCGCCGGCGGATGGTCGCCCACCTTAACTACTTCCGCCGTCACGCCCCCGGCTTCGAGCACGCCTGGCTGATGCTCTCGGCGCCACAGATCGGCGTGCGACACACCCGCCGCGCGGTCGGCCTGCACCGGCTCGCGATCGACGACTGGCGGGCCGGGATCCGCCACGACGATGAGATCGGCGTGTCGCCGTCGCCGTCGCAGAAGTTCGACAGCGTGTCTGTCGCCTTCCGCTCGCTGGTCCCGCGGGACCTCGACAACGTGCTCGTGGGCGGCCGCCACATCGCCTGCGACGCGCAGTCCCAGGCGTTCATGCGCGAGATTCCCCAGTGCTGGATGACCGGGCAGGCGGCGGGCGTCGGGGCGGCCATGATCGCTCGGGCTGGTGTTCCGTCCGCGAAGGTGGACGTCGGCGCGTTGCGCGCGGAGCTCCGCCTCCAGGGCGCGTATCTGCACGACGCCGGCGACGCGCTCCCGGCCGCCGCGGTTCGTCGCGCCGGCGGCTAGTTCGCCGCGCGGTCCTGTTTGGCGCCGGCGAACGGAAGCCGATGGGCCCCGTGGCGCTTGGCCAGGTTCCACAGTGTCCTGCCGAAGCCGGCGACACCACCCCGGCCCATCGAGACGAGGATGAGGATGGCCAGGCCGTAGATGCCCTCCGACACCGACGGCCCGTAGGTGGCGGCGAACGAGCTTCCGGCGAGGCTGGTCGTCTCCGAGCTCACGAACGTCGGCAGCAGCGTGACGATGAACGCGCCGATGATCGCGCCGCTCACGCTGTCCATGCCGCCGATCACGATCATCGCCACGTAGGAGATCGCGCCGCTCAGCGTGTAGGCGTCGGTCGAGACGTTGCCGACCAGAGCGGCGCCCAGGCCGCCCACGATCGCGGTCACTGCCGCATAGAACACGAACGCGACCAGCTTGTACCGCGTCACCGGAATGCCGAGCGCGGGCGCGGCGGCCTCGTGATCGCGGATCATGCGCAGCGCTCGTCCCAGGCGCCCCGAGGTCATGCCGTCGATGACGACCGAGGTCACCGCGAGCAGCGCGAACAGCACAACGCACCAGTAGCGCTGCCGCGTCAGGTCGGGCACGGCGCCGAACAGCGGCGCGAGCACGAACCCGGCCGGCCCGGCCTTCGCGTTCTGGTACTGGTTGCCGAGGTAGATCATGAAGAAGTAGGCGCCCAGCGTGGCCAGGGCGAGGTACACGCCGCGCAGGCGCAGCGACGGCAGCCCGACGATCAGACCGCCGAGGCAGGCGACCAGTCCGCACACGACCACCGCGGGGACGAACGGAAGACCACCGCGCATCAGCGCGACGGTGCCGAACCCGCCCAGCCCGAGGAACGCGGTCGTGCCGAGCGAGGGCTGGCCGGCCGTGCCCATCAACAGGTTCAGCGCCAGGGCGGCGACCGCCGCGAGCAGGCAGGAGTTCAGCTGGAACAGGTTCGAGGAGCTGCCGTTGTACAGGTAGTAGCCGGCGACCGCCGCGATGATCGCCACCCGCAGCAGGTTGCGCGGAACGATGCTCGCGGTTCGCGGCTCGGGCGGACGGCTGACGCCGACCGGCTGCGCTTTGGTCGCCGCTTCGACTTCCACCTAGAGCCTCGAGACGTAGCGCGTTCCCATCAGTCCCTCCGGCCTGATCAGCAGCACCGCGAGCAGCAGCAGGTACGTGGCCATGTCGACGAAATCGCCGCTGACGTAGGTCGAGATCAGGCCTTCGAAGACGCCCACCAGGAGACCGCCCAGGAGCGCACCGGTGAGGCTGTCCATTCCCCCGATCACCATCGCCGGCAACGCCGACAGCGCCACCAGCTCGAGACCGGATGAGGCGATGTTGAGGTCGGCGTAGGCGATCCCGGCCAGACCGGCCAGCGCACCCGACATCGCCCAGGCTCCCAGGAACACCCGGTGGATGTGGATTCCGCCCTGGCTGGCCAGAACCGGGTCCTGGCCGGCCGCCCGGACCAGCGTTCCCATGTGCGTGAGGCGCAGCACCGTGGCCAACGCCAGCGCGATCACGATCGTCGCGCCGGCGATGATCAGCGACGGCCGGTCGATCGACGCCCCGAACAGGTGAACGACTCCGCCCGAGACGCCGGGTACGTGCACCCCGTAGTCGTTTGAGCCCCACAGCGCGACTGCCCCGGCGTCGAGCACCGAGGCCAGCCCCAGCGTGGCCAGCAGGCCGAACAGTTCCGGAAGGCCGATCAACCTGCGCAGGAACAGCACATAGAAGGCACCCGCGATGAGCGCCGGCACGCTGAGCCCGATCAGCAGCTGGACCGGGAACGGCCATCCTCCCTTCGCGTCGAGCCACCCGACGAAGAACGCCCCGAACAGCATCAGCTGACCGTGGGCGAAGCTGACCGTCCCGGTCCCGCGGTAGGCGAGCACCATGCCGAGGCTGATCACGGCGAGGATGCCGCCGAGGGCCAGCCCGCCGACGATCGCGGTCGTGAACAGTGCCATCAGCCGGCCTCCGCGGACGCGGCGGATCCGGTCAGCGTGGCCCGGAACTCGTCGGAGTCCAACACCTCGTGCGGCGGGCCGCTCAGGATCAACCGTCCAGCGCTCAGGGCGACCACCCGGTCGGCGACCTCACGCAGCAGCTCGAAGTGATGCTCGACGATCACCATCGACGTTGGTGCGCGTCCCCGCAGGCTGTTGAGGAACTCGGCCACCACGGTCCGATCGTGAGCGTCGAGGCCCGAGGTCGGCTCATCGAGCAGGGCCAGCCGGGGCCGGGACGCGAACGCGCGCAGGAGGTCGGTGAGCTTGCGCGTCGCGTACGGCTTGCCGGCCACGACGTCCCAGGCCTCCCCGTCGAGCTTGACCGCGTGCAGCAACTCGAGCGCCCAGCGTTCGGTCTCGTGCCGCCGCCCGCGCGCCGTGCGCGAACCAGCCAGCGACACGAGCGAGCCGCCACCCAATGTGTGGTGGGCTCCGCACATCAGATTGTCGAGGAGCGTCAGATCCTCGAGCAGCTTGGGATCCTGGAAGCTTCGCGCCAGGCCGGCGCGGGCCAGCGCCGCCGCGCGTCGGCGGCCCGACACGCCGACGACCGAGATACGGCCCGATACCTGAGCTCCCTTGAGCAGGCCGCCGACCGCGTTCAAAAACGTCGACTTGCCCGAGCCGTTGGGGCCGACCACACCCACCACCTCGCCCGGCTCGAGCCGCAGGCTCAGCTCGCTGAGCGCCCGCAGTCCGCCGAACGCCACCGACAGATCGGTGACCTCGAGTAGCCCGGCGTCCGGAATATCGTGGTTCGCCTGCGCTGCTGCGGACATCTACGTCTCCCCCACGTACCCCGCCGCGATCAGCTCGCTTCCCCGGAACCGATCGGGACCGCCTTCGTCGACGACGTGCCCGGAGCGCAGCACGTAGCAGTGGTCGGCGACGTCGAGCGCGGCGTCGGTCGTCTCGTCGACCACGAGCACCGCGGTCCCCGACTCCGCGATCGTGCGCAGAGCCTGGAACAGCGGCCTGATCACGCTCACGTGCAGGCCGAGGCTGATCTCGTCGATGACCAGGTAGCGGGGCTGGGACATCAGGCCGCGGGCGATGGCCAGCATCTGCTGCTGGCCGCCGCTCAGCCGGCCCGCCTGCGTCGGCAGGCAGTCCTTCAACATCGGGAACAGGGCGAAGACCCGCTCCTGAACCGCCGCACGCTCTCGGCGCGCCGGCAGGTACCGCACCGCCTTGAGGTTCTCGGCCACGCTCAGGTGGGGGAAGATCTTGCGGCGCTCCGGGATGCAGAAGACGCCCCTGCGGCAGAAGCGGTGGGGCTCGGCACCGGTCATGTCGCGGCCGTCAACCTTGACGCTGCCGGCGATGAGCGAAGCACCCTCGCTCCTCAGGAACCCTGTGCAGGCCCTCACCGAGGTCGTCTTGCCCGCTCCGTTCGGTCCGAACACCGCGATGATCTTCCCCGGCTCAGCGGCCAGCGAGACATCGAGCACGCCGAGCGCGCCGTTGCGGTAGCGCACGCGCAGGCCGCTGGCCTCAAGCATCTCGCCGGGGTCGGGGCTCGTGGGGTCCGGACACGGTCACGAGGACGAAGGGTTCACCGTCCCGGCGATCTTCAACGACGCTGTCGGCTGATCCCAGTGCAACATGGTCTGCGGCAGCTTGGACGCGTGGTCGGTCGAGGAGAAGCCGACCGGGCCGAACGCGGCGCCTCCCGGCACGGTGAAGTTGTGGATACCGGCGAGCGCCTTCTCGAGGTCCGAGCCCGAGCACGAGGATCCGCACGTGGCCAGCGCCTGGCGCAACACCGCCGACTGCGCCCACCCGAACGCGAACTCGAACGACTTCTCGTCGGCCAGGTACCCGTACTTGGCGGCCGCCTGGTAGACCGGGCTGCTCGTCGGGGTCCCGTACGGCCAGTTGGTCATCACATACACGTTCG
>DATFDC010000489.1:0-38944 GCA_035252415.1 Solirubrobacteraceae bacterium | reverse complement strand
GACGGTCATTCTCGACTCGATCCCGCCTGCCTCCGGAGCCGTCGTCATGGGCACCGGCATCGTGTCGGTCGCGCTGCTCCTCGACGGCCGGTCCACGCTCTCGAGCATCCTGCTCGTCCTCGACGCTGCGCTCTGGCTGGTCTTGGCGGTACTGCTACCGGCCCGCGCGGCCCGGGACCGCCGGCGGTTTGCCGTCGATCTCCGGCACCCGACCGCGCTGACCGCAATCGCGGGAACCGAGGTACTCGGCACTCGGCTTACGCTGGCCGGCTGGGACTGGGCGGGCGCCGGCCTGCTTGTCCTGGCCACGGCGATCTGGCTCGGTCTGGTCCCGCACGTGCTGCGCCACTGGCAGACCCCCACGATCGGCGCCTCCTTCATCCTGACCGTGGCCACCGAGTCGCTCGCGCTGCTCGGCGCCACCCTGGCCTTCTCACAGCGCGCCGCGTGGCTGCTCTACGCCTCCCTCGTGCCGTTCTGTCTCGGTCTCGGCTTCTACGCATTCGTCCTGTGCCGATTCCAGTTCCGCCAGCTGGCCATCGGGAAAGGCGACCACTGGGTCACCGGCGGCGCGCTGGCCATCTCGACCGTGGCCGCCGGGAGGATCGCCCTGGCCGCCCAGCGCACCGACACGCTATGGCACGGCCACGGCCCGGTCGAGACGATCTCGCTCGTGCTGTGGTGCCTGAGCATGGCCTGGCTGCCCGTCCTGGTCGGAGCCGAGATCCTCCGCCCGCGGCTCTCCTACAACGTGCGCCGCTGGTCGACGGTGTTCCCAGTCGGCATGTACGCCGCGTGCAGCTTCATCGTCGGGGAGCTCACGAACACGCCCGGGATCGTCGACTTCGCCCGAGTCTGGGTGTGGGTTGGAGCCGGGGTCTGGCTGGTGGTATTCCTGGCCATGCTCGCCAGCGGCCGACGGC
Organism: Solirubrobacteraceae bacterium; assembly: GCA_035252415.1. Classification (GTDB taxonomy): domain Bacteria; phylum Actinomycetota; class Thermoleophilia; order Solirubrobacterales; family Solirubrobacteraceae; genus Palsa-465. Next base: position 38,021 of record DATFDC010000489.1, on the reverse strand, counting down.
TGATCGGGGGGAACCGAATCCTCGCGTGACGTAAGGCTCGGACCCCGAACCGACGCAGGAGATGTGTCACCCGAACAAGGAGTAACGATGCCGATCGCAACCCGAGAAGCGCAAATCACCTGGGAGGGGTCGCTGGCCAGCGGCGCCGGAACCATCTCGAGCGGCAGCGGCGCGCTGGGGCAGCTCCCGGTTACCTGGGCGTCGCGCACCGAACAGCCCGGCGGCAAGACCAGCCCCGAGGAGCTGATCGCCGCGGCGCACGCGAGCTGCTTCGCGATGGCGCTATCGCTCATGCTCGGAGAGGCGCACAGCCCACCCGAGCGCCTGACCGTGAGCGCCCAGTGCACGCTCGACGAGGTCGACGGCGCGCCGAAGATCACCACCGTCGCGCTCACCGTCCGCGCACGGGTGCCCGGGCTCGGCCAACCTGAATTCGATCAGGCGCTCGAACAGGCGGCAAACCTGTGCCCGGTCTCGAACGCCCTGCGCGGCAACGTCCAGATCAGTGTGAACGGCGAGCTCGAGCCATGAGCCCCGGGTCGGGTCGCCAGCTCGACTCGGCGGGTAGGAGCAAGTTGCGGTGAGCGCGAACATCGCCGTCATCTACGCGGGCGATCTGACCGAGGTCGCGCAGGCGTTCGGCCAGGCGGCCGGGCACCTGGCGTCCGATGTGCGTCTCCGACGCCTGGTCGGGACGGAAACGCCCGGAGCGGTCGGCCCGCACAAACAGCCGACCCTTCGTGATCTGGAATGGGCGAATGGGATTGCCTTCGGCACCCCGGTCGGCGACAGCGGCCCTGCGCCCGAGTTGATGGATTTCATCAAGAGCACCGACCCGCACTGGAGCCGCAGCCGGCTGGGGGCGATGTACGACAAGGTGGTGACGGTGTTCACCGATGAACCCGAGCGCATAGCCCCGGACTCGGTGCTCCACCCAATCTACGACGCGCTCTATCGCTGGGGAGCTGTGATCGTTGGGCCGCGAGGGTTCGAGCTTGAGGTCGAAGCGTGGCCGGCTCACGATGTCGTCGAAGGCGCATCGCCGCTGTCGGACTCGAGGCTCAGGAGCACCCGCTACCGCGCCTACCGGCTGGCTCGGCTGGCCAGCGTGCTGGCGGACGAGCGTCATCGTAAAGAACGGCTGATGATGTGAGGAGGTCTCGATGCTTCGTGTTCTGATCGCCGGTGGCGGCGTGGCCGGGCTGGAGGCGCTACTCGCGCTGCGAGACCTTGGCGCGGGTCGTGTGGAGCCGATCCTGCTGTCCCCGGATCCAGAGTTCGTCTACCGGCCGATGGCCGTGGCCGAGCCCTTCGGCCGCGGTCGCGCCGATCGCTTCCGGCTGGCGGACATCGCCTCCGATCTCGAGGTGGAGCTGATCCAAGCCGGAATCAGTGAGGTAGACGCAGGCGGCCACACTGTCCTGACGAGCAAGCACGAGCGCCTGGCCTATGACGCCCTGCTGGTCGCGGTCGGAGCCGGCTCGGAGCCCGCCTACCGGCGCGTGCTCACATGGACGCCGGAGACCGACGCGAACGTGTTCGGAGGGCTGCTGCGTGATCTCGAGGAGGGATACAGCCGGCGGGTGGCATTCGTCGTGCCGCCCGGGGTGGCGTGGGCGCTCCCCGCGTACGAGCTGGCGTTGATGACCGCCTGGCAGGCCTGGGGCATGGGACACGACGACGTGAAGGTCACCATCTACACGCCGGAGGACGCGCCCCTTGGACTATTCGGCACCCGTGCAACCGCGGCGCTGCGCCACGACCTCGAGGAGGCCGGCGTGGAGGCGGAGACCGGCGTGTACGTGGCCGAGGACCCGCATGAGCACGGCCGGTTGATTCTGCATCCTGGCGAGCGGGTGCTCGAGGCCGAGCGGGTCGTCGCGCTGCCCCGCGCAGTCGGACCCGGTCTGGCGGGGCTTCCGGCAAACTCACGCGGCTTCATCCCGACCGACCTGAACGGCCGGGTTCCGGACATCGAGGCGGTGTGGGCGGCCGGCGACGCGATCGCCTTCCCGGTCAAGCAGGGCGGCCTGGCGTCCCAGCAGGCGGACGCGGCCGCCGAGTCGATCGCTGCGTACGCCGGCGCTGACATCGAGCCGCTGCCGTTTCGCCCCGTGCTGCGGGGAATGATGCTCACCGGCCGCGGGAAGGAGTGGATGCGCCACGATGCGACCGGGGGCGGCGGGGAGGGAGAGGCGGTGAGGCGCGCGCTGTGGTGGCCGCCGACCAAGATCGCCGGACGCTACCTCTCGCCCTACCTGGCCAGCCGCAGCGGCGGCGACGCGTTCGGCGAGGGCCCCGAGCCCGCCGGCGAGCCGGTCGAACTCGATCTGGAGCGCGACATCCCCTCCGCCGCCGACGCGCTGCGCCAATCGCGGCTACGGCGCGAGGCCGAGCGCGCGCGGATCGCCGAGCAGCGAGCGGAAGCCCGCCGTGAGGCAGAGGCGGCGCGGTCTGAGCGCTGAGCCGGTCCATGGCGTAAGGCGGCTCATCGCACAGCTCGTGGCCGCTGCGCCCAGCAACCAGACTCCCGGGGTCCGCCGCCTACAGCTCGACCCCGACCAGGGTCGGCTCCGGTTGGAGCGTCACCCCGAATGACTCGCGGACCTGGTCGCGGATGCGCCGGGCGAGCGCGATCAGCTCGGTTGTCGTGGTGCCGCCGCGGTTGACGAGCGCCAGTGCATGCTTGGTCGAGATCCCGACGCGGCCGTCGCCGAAGCCGCGGTAAAAACCGGCCCGCTCGATCAACCACCCCGCCGAGGTCTTCACCGCTCCGGCGGACTCCGGCCAGGCCGGCGGGCGTGCGTCCTCGCCCAATCGCTCGTAGACGCGACGCTCGAGCGCGGCGAATGCCTCCGCAGACATGATCGGGTTGACGAAGAACGAGCCCGCGCTGACCGAGTCGGGATCGTTCGGGTCGATAACCATCCCCTTGCGGCGGCGCAGCGCGAGTACCGCCTCGCGCACCGCGGCAAGCGGGGCCCGCGCGCCGACTTCGACGTCGAGCGCCCGCGCCAGCTCCGGATAGCGGATCGGGCGCGCGAGCTGGCAGCGTTCCAGCTCGAATATTACGTTCAGAACCACGAACCGGTCGGAGTGGCGAAACGCGCTTGAGCGGTAGGCGAACGCGCAGTCCGGGCCCGGCAGCTGGAGCACCCGTCTGGCCACACGGTCGTAGGCGCGCACCGCGACCACCGTGTCCGACACCTGCTGGCCGTAGGCGCCGACGTTCTGGATTGGTGTAGCGCCAGTGGAGCCGGGAATCCCCGACATGCATTCCACGCCGGCCAGCCCATCGGTGACCGCCCGCGACACCAGCTCGTCCCAGGGTTCACCCGCGGCGGCCTGCAGGCGGCCACGTCCGCCGTCGGTCGTGGCCGCCACGCCTCGCGTGCGGATGTGCAGCACGGTGCCGTCGAAACCGGCGTCGGCGATCACCAGATTCGAGCCGCCAGCGAGCACCAGCAGAGGCTCGGCGGCGTCGTCGGCGGCCACCGCTGTCTCGATGATCTGGGCGTCGACCGTCGCGTCGACGAGCCGGCGGGCGGGACCGCCGAGGCGAAGCGTCGTCAGCGCGGCGAGAGGCGCGCCTGGGCGTTCGGGGACCATGGAGTCAGGAGCAGTCGAGCGACGGCGGACACGGTGATCTCATGACGCTCGCCAGATTGTCTCCGGCCCCAGTCCGAGGACGATCGCTCGCGCGGGCATCACTGGAGGAGAGGATCTCAGGCGGCCGCGGCTTCAGACGCCCACCTGTTCATGACCGCGAGTGCCACGACCTCGGCCGACCACTCCCCAAGCGGTCACGAGCCGCCGGAGACGATGGTGCCCGCCCTCGCCGCCGAGTGTGCAGCCAAGCTCCGCGAGGCCCTCGGCGATGGCCTCGACGGCACGCCCGTCGTCGTCGGGGTCGCCGAACAGCTCGGTCGCGCTCGCGTTCACGTCGACTCTCCCGTCCGCAGGGGCTTACGGGTCCACGGCTTCGGTTCGACGAAGAAGACCTCCGTGTGGACGCGCTCGCGCCGCGCGCCGAGCGCGTCAGCGGCGGCCGCGCAGGCCAGGACGAACCCCGGCGCGCCGGCGACGAACACGTCGTGATCCGAGAGGTCTGCGTGCATCGTGGGCAATAGCGCGGGGATCCGGCCGTGGGGTGGCGGTCCGGGACCGCGGGTCAGGGTGCGGATGAACCGGAACCGATACTGCTCCGCCTGCCAGCGCTCAAAGCGCGCTCGATCGATTACGTCCACTTCGGTGCGGGCCGAGAAGATCAGCGTCAGGGAGCTGCGAACGCCCGAGCGGAGCTCCGCCGCGAGCAGCGCGCGGATCGGCGCCAGTCCGGACCCGGCCGCCAGATACAGCGCCGGGGCGGTCGCACCGGGGTGATCGACGAATGTGCCGTAGGGTCCGGAGAGGCGGACCGTGTCGCCGACGCGCAGCCGCTCATGAACCCAGCGGCTGGTCTCGCCCCCGGCCACGCGGGTGACCAATAGCGAGATCGTCCCGCCTGGCCGCGGCGCGTTGGCCACCGAATAGGACCGAGGCGGCACGTCGTGGAGATCGTCCTCGAGCAGCACGTACTCACCGGGCAGGTACTCGAGGATCTCGCCTTGTGGCCGCAGCCCGAGCTCGACGATCGTGGACGTTTTGCTTTCAATGCACGCGACCTCGTAGGGCTCCTCGAAGCTGGTCGGGGCCGGGATCGTGGCCGGCTCAGCCATCTCGCAACAACTCCGCCAGCACGATGGCGTTGTTGTGCTCGCGATCGCGGGCCGCGTAGACGATTGTCAGCCGTCCTCTCGTCGCGTGCTCGCCGAGCTTCTCCAGCGCTTCCGGGTGGGCGGTGAGCTCGCCGCGATAGCGGAGTCGGAATTCCTTGAACCGCTCGGGAACGTGGTCGAACCATCTGCGCAGTTCGTCACTGGGAGCTAGCTCACGCGCCCACTCATCCAGCCGGGCGCGCTCGCGCGAGACGCCCCGCGGCCACACGTGGTCGATCAGCACGCGGTAGCCGTCGCTGTCCTCCGCCGGGTCGTAGATCCGCTTTATCTGCACGTCACGCGCCATATCAGCCCGCGTCCAGCTCGTTCGAGATGTCGACCACCCGCCAGTGCGCGCCCGACAGGACCCAGCTTTCCAGCTTGTCAATCGTCACAGGTCGGGAACTCATGATCACTCCAATTCGTCACGGGCGCACCAGGGCGCGCCGGTCTCTACTCGTCCAGCGGCAGGGAACCGCTCAGTTCTTACCCCGGATGCCGCTGGGCGGCAGCCCGTCCGCGATCCTCTCCGCGCGCGGCCTGACGTCTCGGCCGCTGCGATCGGTTTGAAGCTGTGAGGAGGTAAGGATCTCAGCTCGGATCGACGCGGGGCGAGCATGAACACAAGAAACGACCGTCGGATGGCGTTCCCGGCTCCCGCGTCCGCGCGCGAGGCGCCTGGCACCCGTGGTACTCGCGGCCCGCAGCGCCCGGAGCACTACTACGTGGGACGACGCTCGGGCGGCACCGAGGTCTACGTCGTCAGCCGCGCAGGGATCGAGCCGCTGGCGCATCATGGATGCCGGAGCAGCGCGCCCTTCGACTGGGGCGCGCCTAGCCCGGGCGCGCTCGAGCTGGCGTTCGCGATGCTGGCGCACGGCACCGAGAGCACGCCTCCCGACCTGATCTGCGTGAAGTTCTGGACCGAAGTGGTGGCTTGCTTTGACCGCTCTGGGTTCGTGCTCGGGTATGGGGACCTCGCGCTCTGGCTGCTGACCGCCTTCTACGACCGCGAGCAGCCGCCGCTGAGACGCCGCCTGAGTCTGCGCGACTGCGTTCGCCGGATGCGCTCGTGGGGGCGTCAGCGATGAGCGCACGGCGTCGCAAATCGCGGAGATCCGGCCGCGTCAAGGTCGTGCCGCAGCCGCGGGGCGGCTGGGCGGTGGTGAACCACCGGGGAGTCGTCGTGTCCGAGCACGCGAGTGCGACCGAAGCCGAGCTGGCTGCCGCGGCCACGCTGCACGACGGCGATCAGCTGGTCGTCTACGACCGCTACCACCGCTGCCACGCGGTTCCGCCTGCGAGGCTGCCACTTCACCGGGAGCAGCCACTCTCTGGGTCCTCCCGCACTCCTCGCCGTCGAATAGCCGAGCGCCAGCTCCTGTGTTTGATGGAGTCGGACTGCCACCTGCGGCCCAGTAGCCGTGGGATTGGCAGTGGATACGCGCTGCTGTAGGATTTTCACAGTAAGACTGTGAAAAAAGAATCGAGGCTCAGATGAGCATCGCCGCCGTTCCCATACCACCTCCTCACGATCGAGCTCGTCCCCGCGGACCGGCGGTTCCACTACGGCCCGCTTCTCCTTCACCTGAGGGCGTGTGGCCGGCCCCGCCCGCTCGGCACGGCCGTGGCGGGCGAGTGATGTTCGTGGTCCCTTTCACCAGCGAGATGACCGATGCCGACCTCGCGCGGCTGGCGCGGGTGTTCGATCTCTCGACACACATGTATCCGAAGCAGCGCCCGAACCCGACCAGCCCCGGCGTCGCGCGGCTCGATCACTTCTCCGGCCTGTATCTCGAGCGCGGCCCTGCCGAGGGAGAGTGGGTGCTCGAGGGGCGAACGTGGGGTTGGCCCGCGGCCGAGAGCGTCCACGAGTGGCATCTCCTGGCAGCCCAGGCCGCACATCAGCTCGACCCGACCGTGAAGATGCCCGAGCGCCGGCCGACCCCGCCGGTCCAGATCGACGAGCGCCCCGTAGAGGAAGTCCAGAACCGTCGGTTCGCCGCGTTTCGCCGCCATCTCGTGGGCTTGTCATGACCGCCGAGGTGCCAGCCGAGGGTCGGCAGCTCGACCCCGAGTCGCGCGCGTGGCTGAGGCAGCTGCACGCAGACGGGCCGGTGCGAGACGCGGCGATCGGGCGCCTGCACGCCGTGCTGTTGAGAGAGGCGCGCTACGAGGTCAGGCGCCGTACCGCTGCTCTGGCGCACCCGTCCGGCCGCGACCTCGAGGACCTGGCCATGCAGGCTGCCGATGACGCGCTGCTGGTGATCCTGGCAAAGCTCGAGGACTTCCGCGGCGACGCGCTCTTCACCACCTGGGCGCGCCGGTTCGCGGCGCTCGAGGTGCCGGGGGAGATCCGCCGCCGCCTCGGTCACACGCGCGAGCTGCCGAACGACGGCGATGGCTGGCTGGCCGAGCGTCCGGGCTCGGACGACCCGGAGGAGCTGACCGAGGTCCGTGATCTCGCGCGAACGGTCGGGCGGCTCATCGCCGACGAACTCACCGCTCACCAGCGGGAGGTGCTGCTTGCGATGGCGGTCGACGAGGTCCCGACTGATCGGCTGGCGCACGAGCTGGGGTCCACGCCTGGGGCGCTGTACAAGGTCGTGCACGACGCGCGGGCAAAGCTGAGACAGGAGCTTGCGGCAGTGTGAGCTCGATCGGGTACAAACGCGGACGAGACGCGACCGCGCTGAAGCCGCGCGTCCACGCTGCTGTGACGCGTGGATCGGCGAGCAGTATCACGCCTGGGCCCGGCCGCCGCGCTCAGACCTGAGCGCGAGGGACGCCCAGGCGGTCCAGCCGCCAGGACGCGTCAGGTGAGACCACCGGGCCAGCCTAGAGGCGCTCGGTTTGGCCGCCAGTACCGTTCCGGCGGCTCACCGTATGGTGAGGCGAACGCGCCGCCGCGGCGCGGAGTCCGAGCGTGCGCAGCCGCCGGCACACGGCGCCGTCCGACCGGCCCAGTACGTGGGCGAGCCGTGCCGGGTTCAGAGCATGGTGCAGGCGCAGCAGCTCGTCTTCCGCAGGTGTCCAGCGCCTGCCGTCGCGCGGTGCCCTCGCTCTTGCCGGCGGTGCGATCCCCAGCCTGGCGGCGCGCCGTCGGATCGCCTCGGGCGTGCGGTTCAGTTTCTGGGCCGCGTCTTCGATCGTGGTGCCGATAAGGGTTAGCTGCATCAGCCGGCGCTGGTCCTGTGCGCTCCAGCGCCGGGCGTAGCTGACCAGCCCGAGTTTGCGGGCTCGGGCCGCCACGCTCGCCGAACTGCGCTGAGGTAGCCGGTGGGCGATCTCGGCGCAGGGCAGTCCGCTCGTGTAGCCGTCGCGGACGACCGCGTCCTCCCACTCCGTCCAGCGATGCCGGCGTGGCGGGTCGTAGACGCCGAGCGCGCGAGCGCGCAGCCGGAGCGCGTCGGGTGTGCGTCCCAGACTGCGCGCCAGCGCGATCAGATCGCCGTTCCACCCCACGCAGCCGCGGATCATGTCGTCCTCGTCGGGGAGGTAGGCGCGGGCGGGAGGCCGGGTGCGGCCCACCAGCTTTCTGCGGTGGGCGCGAACCTGGTCAGATGAGCGGCCGAGGCTGCGCGCGACGGTCGGCGCAGGGACGCCGGCGGCCGCCGCGGCCCTCAGCAGCGCCTCCTCCCGCGGGGTCCAGGGTGCAGAGCGTCGCGGTGCGATCCCCAGGCTTCTGCGTCGGGCGACGATTGCGTCCGAAGAGCGCCGCAGCTGTGTGGAGATCTGGCTCAGCGGCAGCCCGTCGGCGTACAGGCGGCGCAGACGGTGGTCCTCCGGCTTGCTCCACCGTCGCGCCAGCGCTCACCTCACGTCCGGAAGCGGACGGTGCGGGTGCCTCTTCACGCGGCCTTGTCGCGGAAGTAGGCGGCGTTCGCCTCGATGAAGCTCTGCCACTCATCGGGGACCTGGTCCTCGCCGAAGATCGCGTCCACCGGGCAGGCCTCGACGCAGGCGTCGCAGTCGATGCACTCCTCGGGGTCGATGTAGAGCATCTCGACGTTCGCGAAGCCGGGCTCGCCGCGCGTAGGGTGGATGCAGTCGACAGGGCACACCTCGACGCACGAGTTGTCCTTCACCCCGATGCACGGGTCTGCGATTACGTACGTCACGACGCTGGCTCCTCCGTCAAAAGACTTTTGCGAGGATGACTAGGAAAATACCACGCCGATGGGTTCGGCTCCCCTACGCCCTCACGCGGTTTGTGCCCGAGGAGCCACGGCACGCCGGGTGCCTGATTTAGGTGGACGGCTTCGATTGGTCCTGGCGCTGATCCGCCGGCCGGGTACCCGAGGTCTCCCACAGATGTGGGGGGTCACGGATAGCCGATGCCCCGGCAGGCCGAGCCTGCCGGGGCATCCTGCGGGACCGTCTCGGTCAGTCGCGATGGCGCAGGTGAAGCGGCGGGTCAAACTTGGACGCCAGCCGGGCCAGGGTAAGTGCAGCCACCATCAACGCGCCGTCGCGCAGCGCGATGTCGTAGTAACCGGAGAAGGTCAACAGGTCGACTACGATGCCAGCCAGCCAGGCCGCCACGACGTAGGCGAAGTAGCGCGGCTTGAGCGCGACCAGTACGCCCGCGGCGATCTCGATGATCCCGACCACGTGCATCGTGTGAACTGCACTCCAGGGACTGATGTTCCAGATCCAGTGGGCGAGGTACTGCTCCCAGTCGACGAAGTTGTTGAAGAACTTGTCCACGCCCATCACGATCGGCAGCAGCGTGAAGCCGACGCGCAGCGTCACGAACGCCTGATAGGCGGGGTCACCCCTGGCGCGCTCGAGCAGGTGGTGAATTGTGAGTGTTTCATGTGAGTGAGCTCTGAACGATGCGACTGACATTTCGGGTCTCCTTCCATACTCAGTGGCAGATGTTGCTCTACCTTTACTGTGTCGGATTTCCCCGCGTTCTTACTCGGAGCGCCGCGATGTCCCACGTCCTGAAGGCGCAAGGACCGTCCGTAGGCGCACGCCAACGAGTATGGGCGCCGGCGACCATCCGGCACCTCGCACTCCGTCGTAGTCTCTCTGAAGATAGATCGTGATACGATGTAACTATGGGCTCACAGGCAACCAAGGCACGCGGTGGATCGTCCACCGCCGCGGGTCGGCGAGGGCGAGGTGGGCTCCGGCAGCTCTCCCCGGAGGTTGTCCGGGCCACGGCCGCATTTCGCGCGTCGCTGCGGCGGTTTGAGCGCACCAGCGAGCAGATCGGGCTCGAACGCGGACTGACGCCGCGGCGGTACCTGCTGCTCTTGATGATCAAGGGGTCCCCGGACGGCAGCGAGCGCGCGACGGTCGGCGAGCTGGCCGAGCGCCTGCAGCTCGCGCAGCACACGGTCACCGAGTTGGTCGCCCGCGCCGAGGAGGCCGGCCTCGTCACGCGTGAGCCGTCGGCGCGCGACGGGCGCGTCTGCTACCTGCGGGTGACCGAGGAGGGCGAGAAGCGTCTCGCGCGCGCGTTCATCGACCTGGACACCGAGCGCCGCAGGCTGATGGCGGCACTGACGGAGTCGCCAGGCTCCAAGCACACGGCGTCGTAGGTGACGCTGGGCCACGGTCCGTTCGACGCCTGCGCTGCAGCATCTGCGCCAGCTACGCAACGCGGTGATCGTCTACCGCGATGACGCGCACGAGTACGGCACTCTGCGCGAACGGTTCGCGGATGACCTAGTGACCTGGAGGCCGAGGGGGTGGGGCGGCCGTCGGTTTCGGTGATCGACGGCTACGGCACGATCCGGCTGTGAGCGATCCCGGCGCCTGAGCGCATCAGCGCGCCCGTGGACCGATCGCGCCGCGCTCCTCGAGCCCGCAAAAGCAGATGGTAGAGAAGGCCGGCGTCGCGCCGCCAGCGCGCGAGCGCGCCCGCGGGATCATCGTCGAGACCTGACACGGCAAGGAAACGGCGCAGGCCGTTGAAGTTCTTACGCGTTCTCCCTCGGGGAGCTCGCCGCTTCCCTTGGGCTCGTCTAGAGGGTGCCGCACAGCATCCCTACTCCTTGTCGGATGATGTGGAAGCGTGCGACACGTGAGCATGCCCGCCCCGCTGGTCGCCATTCTTGCCGGCGAGAGCATCGAGCGCGATGATCGAGTGCGCGTATGCGCCGCCGGCCCGCATCTCGGCGGCGACCCAGATCGCCTCCATGATCTCCTGCTCGGTGGCGCCCTTGCGCTGGGCCAGGCGTGTGTGGCCGCGGATGCAGTAGGGGCATTGGGTGACGTGTGCGACGGCGACGGCGATCAACTGCTTGGTCTTCTCCGGCAGCGCTCCCTCGGCGAACACCTGCCGACTGAAGGCTTGAAACGCGTCGTGTATTTCGGGCGCCGCCGCCTTGCGGCGCGCTCCCAGTTCGCTGCTTGCAGTCGGGTACAGGCTGTCATCGGGCACTTGGGCCTCCTTTTCGGTCGGAATCAGGGTAAGACGATCACGTTTGCGCGTACTGACACCTCGGCCTCGGCGACGCGCCTGCGGTTCGGGTCCACTCCTGCCATCTGCGTCCCGGTCGGCACGGGACGCGATGCCTGTACACGATGAACGTTAGGCCGTGCGACCGCCATCCCACGATTCGTCGATCTGAAGCGGGGTGCGCCTCATGCGGGTATAGGAAGTCGCGTTGCTCGTAGCTCGTCACGGCCCTCGTCGGAAGCGCTGTCCTCACCGTCCCCAGCCACGCCGCGGGAGAACAACGCGGCCGAGCCGTCCAGACGATCTGGCGGTCATCTCTCGGACAGCGGCCCTTGCTAAGGCTGCGATCGCTGACGAAATTCAAGAGTAGGGCGGGTTCAGTGCTTGCGCAGGCTCGTCCGCTGTGAAGAACCCATGAGGAGCCTTTGATGTCAAGTAGCCACACCCCAACCCCAACCCCAACCGTCGCCGATCACACCGGCGTGGCCGCCGCCGACGAGATCCTGTTCGGAAGCACCGTGTCATTCACCGACCGGCGAAGTGGACGTGATCAGACGTTCAGGCTCGTTTCGTCCGAGCGGGCGGAGCCCCAGTCGGGGTCGCTGTCGGTCGATTCGCCAGTCGCCGTCGCGCTGCTTCACCACCGGGTCGGTGATCTGGTCGAGGTCAGCACTCCCTCCGGCACGCGCCCCTTGCTCATCACCGCCATCCAGTAGGCCGAGCGCTCGGAGCGAGCTCGTCGCTCAGACGCCTGACCGACGGGGCCGATCAACGGAACCGCGCACCGAGCGCCCGTCTGGGCCCCCGTGCCGGCGAACTATGCTGGTTGTAGCCACTCGGGTCGCGAGCCTTGGGCGGCGTCGCGGCGTCCTGTGGCCAACAGCAACTAACAGCCTTCGAGGAGCAGTGCCATGTCTGCGACACAAAGAATGTCTATCCCCGACGTCGATCCGAACGCCTACAAGGCCGTGCTCGGCCTGGAGAAATATGTTCACTCGGGCAGCCTGGACGAACGGCTGCTCTCGCTGGTCAAGATCCGCGCTTCGCAGATCAACCACTGCGCTTGGTGTCTGGACATGCACGTGGCCGAGGCCCGCAAGGAGGGCGTCGAGCAGCGGCAGATCGATCTCATCGCGGCCTGGCGTGAGGCTCCCGCGCTGTTCAGTGCGCGCGAGCAGGCCGCGCTGACGTTTGCCGAACAGGTCACGCTGATCAGCCAGGACGGGGTCTCCGACGAGGTATGGGACGCCGTGACCTCAGCCTTCGATGAGAAGGAGATCGTGCTGTTGCTGATGGCGATCGCGGCGATCAATGTGTGGAACCGGATGAACGTGGCCGTGCGCACCGACCTGCCGGAGCCGGCCGCCGCCGTCGCGGGGTGAGCGCCGCCCTGGGCTGTCGGCGTCGTCTACGTCGCGGCACCTGACCGACCGGTGGTCGCTGGGTGACGGTCATCGACCTGGGGTCGTGGCCCAGCCGCTCGCGCCGCCATCCGAGGATGTTGTCGATGCTTCCCTGACGCGGTCGGTTCGTCTTGCTGCGGGAATCGTGGCTCGTTGCGGTGAGCGAGAGGTAAGAAAGGTGCGGCTCGCCGTCGCAGGAGGACTAAACGAGTCGACGGAGCTCTTCGATGGTGGGTTCAGTTGCATACAACCGGCCGACGGTCGCCCTGATTCCGGCGGAAACGCGGGACGTGGATCCGAACCAATCGCCGGTCGAGTTCCAGGTCAAGCACATTGTGATCTTGACCGCAAAGACCGGGCCAGTGGAACTCGCCGCGGAGGCTGGTAGCGCGCCGCTGTCCGACCGAGTCAGGATCGAGGCCGGCACGAAGGCCGCGACGATGGCGAAGCGCCGGACGATGGAGCCGGCGAGTCGCACCACGCCAAGGCCTGCCAACCGTGGAGCGGAGGAGTAAGCCATGGCGGTGCTCGGCTTGGTGTTATTGGTCGCGGGAGCCGTGATCGTGGCTACCGAGGCCCACTATCCCACGCATGGCGTGGCCGGCGGCGTCGGGGTGCTGACGATGGCTGTCGGGGTGGTACTGGCGGCCCAGGGACTGGGGGCCGGGGTTACGCTGGGGCTGATCGGCGCCGTCGCACTGGCAGCGGTGGGAGCGGGAGCTGTGACGTTCACCGTCAAACAGGGCCTGTCCACTCGCCGACGGCGTGTGCGCACCGGCGCCGAGGGGTTGATCGGAGAGATTGGCGTGGTCCGTAGCTGGACTGACTCCGGCGGTACTGTGTTGCTGCGCGGAGCGGTGTGGCAGGCGCGCCGGATTGTGACCGTGGACGCGCAGCCCGTGTCGGGCTTGCACGCCGGCGATCACGTGGTAGTCGAGCGCCTGACCGGACTGACGCTGTCAGTGCGCCCGGCAGAAGAATGGGAGCTGATCTAGATGCTTACGGCCATCATCATCGTCATCGTAGTGTTGTTCGTGATCGCGCTCAGCGCACTGGGCAGCTCGGTTCGGGTGCTTCGAGAGTACGAGCGCGGAATCGTGTTTCGCCTCGGCCGATTGCTCGAGCCGCGCGGTCCAGGATTGGTGCTGCTGATCCCAACGCTTGATCGCATGGTGCGCGTCAGTCTGCGTACGGTCACGCTCACGGTGCCGCCGCAGGAGATCATCACCCGCGACAACGTGCCCGCGCGCGTCACCGCCGTCGCCTACTACAACGTGATCGACCCCTCCAAGGCGGTCAACGAGATCGAGAACTTCCACGCCGGCACGTTACAGATCGCCCAGACCTCGCTGCGCTCCGTGTTGGGCAACGTCGACCTGGACACGCTGCTAGCCGAGCGCGAGCATCTCAACGAATCGCTGCAGGCCGTGATCGACAACCAGACCGAGCCGTGGGGAATCAAGGTGACGATAGTCGAGATCAAGGACGTCGAGATCCCCGAGCGGATGCAGCACGCGATCGCCCGCCAGGCCGAGGCCGAGCGCGAGCGCCGCGCCAAGGTCATCAACGCCGAGGGCGAGTTCCAGGCCGCGGCCAAGCTCGACGAGGCCGCTGATGTGATCGGCCGCAACCCCGTCACGCTGCAGCTGCGCTACCTGCAGACGCTCGGGGAGATCGGCGGCCAGCAGAACTCGACCATTGTGTTCCCAATGCCGATCGACCTGATCAAGCCGATGATGGGCGCGATGCAGGGCGCCGACCAATCGGTCCGCACAGACGACGGGGACGTCGAGAACGGTAATCGGACGCCGCGGCCGACCCGTGAGCAACTGCCGCCGGCACCCGAGCTGACACTCGGTGCCGGCGGGGACGGGTCGCGTGGTGCCGGCGAGCACCAACCCGCGGCGGGAGAACGGCCGCGGGTGCGGCGCTGACTCAGCGGCCCACGCCCGCTCGGGCGCACACCCATCCCTCGGTCATGCGACCCGCGGCCAGGAACGCTTTCAGGCTGGCGCTCGCTGGGGCCGTCAGCACGGCGTCGGCCTGCGAGTAGATGATCGGCTCCTCCTTGGAGTTGTGCCGCTCGAGTTGCGCCAGCAGCGCACGGCAGGTCTCGTCCACGGTGCTACGCGCAGCGCCCGCTCGCAGTTCGGCCGCGACGGCGTCCAGCGCGTCCCAGATCTCGCCGTGCTCTCGCAGCATCACGAAGATCGGCGCCACAAGTCCGGCTTCGCGAAGCGGCGGGAACAGGAACTCCTCCTCGAGGAAGATGTGCCGGCGCAGCGCCTCGATCGCCCACGTCAGCGACTCCGTCTGCGGTTGCCCATCGGCCTGTCCGACGAGGAAGGCCTCGATCCCGCGGTCGATCTCGCGGTGCTCCCGCTCCAGCGCGGCGGCGAGCGTGTCGACCGTCGCCCCACGCCGAGTACTCGAAGTTTCGTGGACTTTACCCATGCTCGCTATGAAAAGTAGCAAGCCCGCTACCGCCGGCCGCGGCACCTACGGCTCGGGCGCCCTGTGATCCGCGAGCTTCCGGCTGAAGCTGGCGCAAGACGGCTCGACGGCACGCCGTTCCCAGGCGAGGAGTCCCCGTTCTACGAGGCTCAAGACCCGGTAACTGCATGAGAGCCTCCGCTCTGTGTGATCCCGCGGCGGTGGGATGCCGCCGAGCGGCGATGCCCGCCACACTAAGCCGGAGCTCACCTGAAGGAGCGAATAAGCGCGGTGGAAGTCATCCTGAGCAAGGGGCAGGTCAGCCTGCGGGAGCTGGCATGCGATTTCGCCACCGACGCCGCGATGGATGTCGAAGTCGACGCGGTGCCGGTGCGCGACGGCTACGGTTTCATCGAGCACGCGGTGCAAAGGCAATGGGCGACGCGATGATCAAGCAGCTGTGCAGGGGCACCATCCAGATCCAGCGGCTGGTGATTGCGCGCGAGACGCTGCATCCTCGCCGCGTCGACGGGGCCGCGGTGGCGGCGTAGGGGATGCCTTTGCGAGCGCGCATCCGGGTCTACCTGGCGGACGACCATCCGATGTTCCTGCGTGGGATCGTCCAGGAGGTCAAGCTCCGTCCGGAGCTGGAGCTGGTCGGGCAAGCGGGCGACGGACGCCAGGCGCTTGCCGATCTGCAGGAGCTGCAGCCGGACGTGGCCGTGATCGACATGCGGATCCCTGGGCTGTCGGGGCTCGAGGTGCTGACTGCGGCCAAGCGGGATGGGCTCGAGACACGGATCGTGTTCCTGTCGGCGCACCTCGACAGCGACCTCGTTTACCGGGCGATCGCGGGTGGCGCGTCCGGCTATCTGTCAAAGGAGGCCGATCGTGACGAGATCCTGGACGCCGTGGCGGCGGTCTCGCGCGGACAGGTGGTGATCGCCGAGGAGTGCCAGACCGGGCTGGCTGGCGAGATCCGTCGCCGTGAGGTCGTGGAGCGGCCGATCCTCACCTCACGTGAGAGGCAGGTCCTGGCGCTGACCGCGGACGGGCTGACCGCGCCGGAGATCGCCAAGCAGCTGCAGCTGGGGGTTGCAACGGTTAGGAGCCATCTCCAGAACCTCTACGAGAAGCTCGGCGTGACCGATCGCGCGGCGGCGGTGGCCCAGGCGATGCGGACCGGGCTTTTGGAGTGAGCGTGTGCCCGAGCGCCTGCTGAAGATCCCGGCGATCCTGGAGCGCGGCGTCTCGGACGTCGCGTCCGTGTTCGACGCGTTTGGAGTCGGCATCTACTGCGTCGATTTCGACGGCCGGTTCACCTACGTCAACCCGTCCGGTCAGGAGCTGCTGGGCTGGGACGCCGGCGAGCTACTCGGCGCGGACGTGCACAAGACGATCCATCACTCGCATCCCGACGGGTCGCCGTTCGCGCTCAAGGATTGTCCACTGCATGGCGCGCTCGCGCTGGGCACCGCCGGTCAGGAGCTGGACGATGTGTTCTGGCGCAAGGACGGCGCGCCCCTGGAGGTCGCGCAGACGATCGCGCCGCTGTACGAGGACGAGGAGCGGGTGGGCGCGATCGTGGTGTTCATCGACGTGCGCCAGCGGCGCCGTGACACCGAGCTCTTGCGCAGCCGCGCCGCGCAGCAGTCAGCGCTGGCCGAGCTTGGCCTGCTTGCGCTCGGCGGCGGTCCGCTGCAAGGCCTGCTCGAGAAGGCGACCGTCCTGGTTGCGCAGACGCTGGACGTCGATCTGGCGCAGGCGTTGGAGCTGGACCCCGGCGCCGACTGCCTGCGCCTGCGGGCGGGGATCGGGCTGCGAGCCGGAGTGGTCGGCACCGCGACGGTCGAGACCGGCCGCGGATCGCTGGCGGGGTATACGGTCGCGCGCGATCAGCCGGTCGTGGTCGAGGACATGCGCGTCGAGCGGCGCTTCCGCGCGCCCTCGCTCCTGCTCGAGCACGGCGTCATCAGCGGACTTGCGGTTGTCATCCACGGCCGGGACCGCCGGCGCGGAACCGAGCCGTGGGGCGTGCTGGGTGCTCATACGCGCTCCCGGCGCACGTTCACCGAGGAAGACGCCAACTTTCTCCACACGGTCGCGAACACTCTGGGGCTGGCGATCGAGCGCAACGACGCCGAGCAGGAGCTGCGCCAACGCAACCGAGAGATCGCTGAGCTCGCCGAGCAGGTGTCCAAGCTGGCCGACGCCCGCCGACGGATCATGGCCGACGCGCTCGACGCCGAGGACCGCACCCGCGAGCAGATCTCCCAGCTGCTGCATGACGAGGTGCTGCAGAGCCTGCTGGCGGCCCGCCAGGACCTGGCAAAGCTGAAGCCCGCAGCGAAAAACCAGGATGATCCGGCTGCGCAGGCGAGGCAGGCGATCGTCGGCGCGATCGGCGAGCTGCGCAACGCCGTTGTCGCCCTGCATCCGGTGACGCTCGAGCAGGGCGGACTGGCGTCGGCACTCAAGGCGATCGCCGACCTTCACGAGCGGCGCGGCGGGTTCGAGGCGAGCCTGAACGTCAGGCCACGCACGAGCGGCCTGCGCGACCAGCTAATCGTCTCACTGGCGCAGGAGTTGCTGAGCAACGTCGTCCAGCATGCCCAGGCCCGTCACGTGACGATCACCCTGCGCCGAACCGAGGAGGGAATCGTGTTCGAGGTGGCCGACGACGGCCGCGGCATGGACACGACCCGTCCGCGCCAGGCGCTCGACCAGGGCCACGTCGGCCTGGCGTCGGTCGCGATGCGCGTGGAGTCACTCGGCGGAACCTTCCAGGTTGCCACCCGTCCCGGCGAGGGCACGTGCGTTCAGGTCATGATCCCAGTCGATTCCCTGGACGCGCCCGCGCGTCGCCCCCGGGCAACGGGCCGACCAGCCCGCTGAGCGCTGGTCTCACACGACGGTCGGCATGGAGGCGTCGGCGTCGATCCGTAGCGCTGGATTGCCTCCGGTGCGCGGGCGGGATCGAGCTCGCGCTGACCGTCGCCCGCCTGATCGCCGACAAGCTCACCCCCCACCAGCGAGAGGTGTTGCTCGCGATGGCGATCGACGAGGTGCCGACAAACCGCCTGGCCGTTCGCCTCCACTCCACGCCCGGCGCGCTCTACAAGACGCTGCACGATGCCCGGGTCAAGCTCAGACAGGGGCTCCTGGATGCGGGTGATGGCCATCCGGACTGCGGAAAACTACGCTCGGGAGTGGGCCGAGCACCCGATCCGGGTGAGCTCGAGAAGAGATTGGATGGAGGCCAAACCTCTCAAAGGAGAACAGGCGATGACCATCCATCCGAAGGACCGCAGGGACCTCATGCTGGCGCCGGTGGCCGCGGAGATCGACCGCAACCTTCAGCGGCTGCGAGCAGGCACGGTGCGAGACGTGGTGGCCGAGCTGGAGCTCGAGCTCGACCGGCCGGCCGTATGTCTCGACCGTGACGGTCGCGTGGAGCTTGTTCTCCGTCAGGCCCTCCGTCACGTCGACCTGCACGGCTGGACCGCCGAGATCACCAGCGACGCGACCCGGCTCACCCTGGCCGGCGGCTCGGTCTCGATCGACCTCGGCCTGAGCGCGGCGATCATGAGCTACATCGAGGACGGGGTGCCCTCGCCGGCCACGCCCGCGGAGATGACCGTATGACCACTTCGACTCCGACCAGCGAAATGCGCGTCCTGTCCCGGGACGACTGTCTGGGCCTGCTCGCTGCGCACCACTTCGGCAGGTTGGCGGTGACCATGGCGACACCCGTCATACGGCCGGTCAACTACGTGTTCGACGAGCGGTCGCAGTCGGCCGTGTTCCGAACCGCCGCCGGATCCAAGCTGCACGCGCTGCTGCTCGAGGCCAACGCGGCGTTCGAGATCGACGGGATCGATCCAGCATCGCGAACCGGATGGAGCGTGATCATCGTCGGCCGCTCCGAGGAGATCACCAATCGGGGTGAGATCCGACGGCTCGAGCAGGTCGGACTGGACGATTGGGGCGCCGGGACCCAAGCCGCACTGGATGCGGATCCGGGCCTGGACGGTGACCGGGCGCCGGATCGAGGCGACTACGTAGTTCTGTGCAGTCGCGCGTCGGGCGGTCCCGGCTGTGACAAGCGTGAGAGCCGCTTAGGTTGTGGGCCATGGACTCACACTCAACATTTCGAACCCTGATCGCCGGCGGCGGCGTGGCCGCGCTCGAGGCCGCTCTGGCCCTGCGGGACCTGGCCGGCGACCGCGTCAGCATCACCCTCCTCGCCCCCGAGCCGGAGTTCACCTACCGTCCGATGCGGGTGCGCGAACCCTTCGGCTACAGCATGGCGAAGTCCTACCCGCTTGCGGCCATCGCCGGGGACATCGGCGCCGGTTTCGTGCAGGACGCCTTCCGGCGGCTCGATTCCGACCGCTCGACCGTTCACACCGAGCAAGGAGCCGCCCTGGAGTACGACGCGCTGCTGCTCGCCCTGGGGGCGCGCATGCGTCCCGCGTTCAGCCACGGGTTGACCATCGACGACCGGCAACTCGACGAGCAACTGCACGGGCTCATCCAGGACGTCGAGGGTGGCTACGTCCGCTCGCTCGCGTTCGTGGCGCCTTCGCCGATGCCATGGCCACTTCCGATCTACGAGCTCGCGCTGATGACCGCGCGGCGCGCGTATGACATGGAGATCGAACTGGCGATCACGATTGTGACCCCCGAGGACGCACCGCTGGCGGTGTTCGGCACCAAGGTCAGCGAAGCCATGGGCCGGCTGCTGCCCAGCCGCGGGATCGAGACGATCCTGTCGGCCCGCAGCGAGGTCCCCGAGCCGGGGCACGTGGCGATCCATCCGGGGAACCGGAGCCTGCACGCCGATCGGATCGTCGCCTTGCCGCAACTGTTCGGTCCCTCTGTGCCGGGAGTCCCGCTTGGCGCGAGCGGTGGCTTCATCCCGGTCGACGCACATTGCGCGGTTCCGCATCTGGAGCGGGTCTGGGCGGCCGGCGACGCCACCGACTTCCCGATCAAGCACGGCGGCATCGCCGCGCAGCAGGCCGACACCGCGGCCGAGGCGATCGCCGCGCTGGCCGGCGCCGAGGTCGAGCCAAAGCGCTTCCATCCCGAGATCCACTCGGTTCTGCTTGCCGCCGACAAGCCTCTGTATCTGAGCGCACACGTCACCGGGGGCCACGGCACCAGCTCCGAGATCAGTGACACGCCGACCTGGTCGCCGCCGACCAAGATCGCCGCCAAGTACCTGGCGCCGTATCTTGAGTCCCGCGATCCGGCCACGGTAGTGTGACTGCGGTGGCACCGGTGCAGGACACCACGATCCGGATCGTCATCGCCGACGATCACGCCGTGGTCCGCCGCGGGCTGCGGCAGGTGCTCGAGGCCGAGACCGGATTCGAGGTCGTGGCCGAGGCGGCCAATCTCGACGACGCGCGGCGCTACGTGCGTGGACATCATGCCGACGTGCTCGTACTCGACCTGAACATGCCCGGGGGCTCGAGCCTCGATCACATCCCGGGCATCCGCACCGAGTTCCCGGACACGCAAATCGTCGTGCTGACCATGCAGAACGAGCCGGCTTACGCCCGCCAGGCGCTGAGCGCGGGAGCGCTCGGGTACGTGCTCAAGGAGGCCGCGGAGGAGGAGTTGGTCGAGGCGATCAAGCGAGCCGCGGTCGGGGACACCTACCTGAACCCTCGCCTCGGCGCTCGCGTCGCCGCGGAGCCGCCACCCGGCCCGCCCGACGGCCTGTCCGAACGGGAGGTCGACGTGCTCCGTCTGATCGCGCTCGGATTCACCAACGCCGAGATCGGCGGGCAGCTGCACCTCTCGGTGCGCACGGTCGAGACCCACCGTGCCCACATCCAGCAGAAGCTGAGCCTGGGCACACGGTCGGATCTCGTCCGCTACGCGCTCGAGCACAAGCTCGTCGAAATCTGACCCATGACCGCGACCGCACCCTCTCCACGCCAAGGTCCGCTGAGTGCGGAGGAGCTGGCGGGGATCCACGCCTGGTGGCGCGCGGCGAACTACCTCTCGGTGGGCCAGATCTATCTGCTCGACAATCCGCTCCTGCGCGAGCCGCTGGTGCCCGAGCACGTCAAGCCCCGCCTGCTCGGGCACTGGGGGACGACCCCGGGCTTGAACTTCATCTACGCGCACATGAACCGCGCGATCAAGGCCCGCGGCGTGAATGCGATCTACGTGACCGGGCCGGGCCACGGCGGCCCCGGGTTAGTGGCCAGTGCCTACCTCGACGGCACCTACAGCGAGGTCTATCCCCACATCGGTCGTAGCGAAGAGGGACTGCGGCGGCTGTTTCGGCAGTTCTCGTTTCCAGGTGGGATCCCGAGCCACGTCGCGCCCGAGACGCCCGGATCGATTCACGAGGGAGGCGAGCTCGGCTACTCGCTCCTACACGCGTACGGGGCAGTGTTTGACACCCCCGACCTGCTCGCGCTGTGCGTGGTCGGGGACGGAGAGGCTGAGACTGGGCCGCTGGCGGCCAGCTGGCACTCGAACAAATTCCTCAACCCGGCCCGCGACGGTGCGGTGCTGCCGGTCCTTCACCTGAACGGCTACAAAATCGCCAACCCGACGGTGCTGGCCAGGATCGAGACGGCCGAGCTGCAGGCGCTGCTCGAGGGCTACGGCTACGCGCCGCGGTTCGTGGAGGGCTCGGAGCCGGAGGAGATGCACCAGCTGATGGCCGCGACGCTCGACGAGGTGCTCGACGAGATCGCCGAGATCCAGCGACGGGCACGCGGCGAGGGCCCGCGTCCGTCCCGGCCGCGATGGCCGATGATCGTGCTGCGCAGCCCGAAGGGCTGGACCGGGCCCAAGGAGGTCGACGGCCTGCCCACCGAGGGATCGTTCCGCTCGCATCAGGTCCCACTGGCCGCGACGCGAACGAATCCCGCCCATCTGGCCCAGCTGGAAGAGTGGCTGCGCTCGTATCGGCCCGAGGAGCTGTTCGACGAATCGGGAGCGCTCCGTCCCGAGATCGGGGCGCTCGCGCCCGAAGGCGAACTGCGCATGAGCGCAAACCCGCATGCCAACGGCGGGCTGCTCTTGCGCGCGCTCGAGCTGCCGGACTTCCGTGACTACGCGGTCGAGGTGACCGCACCGGCCGCCACGAGCAGCGAGGCGACGCGGGTGCTGGGCGGCTGGCTGCGTGACGTGATGCGGGCCAACGCCGACCGGTTCCGGATCATGGGCCCGGACGAGACGGCGTCCAACCGGCTCTCGGCGGTGTTCGAGGCCACCGACCGTGTCTGGGAGGCGGAGCTGCTGCCCACCGACGATCACCTCTCGCCCGATGGGCGGGTGATGGAGGTGCTGTCGGAGCACCTGTGCCAGGGCTGGCTCGAGGGCTATCTGCTGACCGGCCGCCACGGTCTGTTCAACTGCTACGAGGCATTCATCCACATCGTCGACTCGATGTTCAACCAGCACGCGAAGTGGCTGAAGGTGACTCGTCACATTCCGTGGCGCCGGCCGATCGCGTCGTTGAATTACCTGCTGTCCAGCCACGTCTGGCGCCAGGACCACAACGGGTTCTCCCACCAGGACCCCGGTTTCATCGACCACGTCGTGAACAAGTCGGCCGACATCATTCGCGTCTACCTGCCGCCCGACGCGAACTGCCTGTTGTCGGTGGCCGACCACTGCCTGCGTAGCCGTCACTACGTCAACGTGATCGTGGCCGGCAAGCAGCCGGCGCTGAATTACCTGACGATGGACGAGGCCGTCGCACACTGCACGCGGGGGATCGGCATCTGGGAGTGGGCGTCGACCGACGCCGGGCTCGAGCCCGATGTGGTGCTTGCCTGCGCCGGCGACATCCCGACTCTGGAGACGGTGTCGGCAGCGGCGATGCTGCGCGAGCGGCTGCCGGATCTCCGCGTCCGGGTGGTCAACGTCGTCGACCTGATGCGCCTGCAGCCCGAATCGGAGCATCCACACGGGATGCCGGACAGCGAGTTCGACGCCCTGTTCACAGCCGGCCGTCCGGTGATCTTCGCCTACCACGGCTACCCGTGGCTGATCCACCGGCTCACCTACCGGCGGGCCAACCACCACAATCTCCACGTGCGCGGTTACATCGAGGAGGGCACCACGACTACTCCGTTCGACATGGTGATGCTCAACGACCTCGACCGCTTTCACCTGGTCATGGACGTGATCGATCGGGTGCCCGGCCTTGGCGAGCGCGCGGCCCATCTGCGCCAGGAGATGGTCGACGAGCGGCTGCGACACCGCGCCTACACGCGCGAGGTCGGCGAGGACTCGCCAGACGTGCGGGATTGGACCTGGCCGGCCAAGCGGGCGTAGGCGGACGCCGGGACCGTTCGCCGTGCGCGTCCTCGTCGTCAACGCCGGCTCGAGCAGCGTCAAGCTGAGCGTGATCGACGCGGATGACGCCAGCGTGGCGGCGCGCGAGCTGGACGCGCCGCGGGCAGCCATCGACGCGACCGAACTGCGTGAGGCGATCGCCGACGGCCTCGGCGAGGTCGACGTGGTCGGACACCGGATCGTGCACGGCGGGGACCGCTTCCGCCGGCCGATCCTGATCGATTCGGGAGTGGAGTCCGCCCTGCACGAGCTGGTGGCGCTGGCCCCGCTTCACCAGCCCAAGTCACTGTCGGCACTCGATGCGGTGACGTCGGTCCTTCCCGGCGTTCCCGCGGTGGCGTGCTTCGACACCGCATTCCACGCCACGCTCCCACCTCCCGCCCAGACCTACGCGCTTCCGGCCGCGTGGCGCGAGCGCTGGCGCCTTCGCCGCTACGGCTTCCACGGGCTCTCGCACGCCTGGGTGGCGCGGCGTGCACCCGAGGTGCTCGGCGGAGAGCGTCCCGATCTACGGATCGTGAGCTGTCACCTGGGGGCCGGCGCCTCCCTGTGCGCGATCCGCGGCGGAGACAGCCTCGACACCACGATGGGCTTCACGCCGCTCGAAGGCCTGGTCATGGCCACTCGCTCGGGCAGCGTGGACCCCGGACTGCTCCTGTGGCTGATGGAACAGACCGGGATGGCCGAGCGCGAGCTGGCGCGCGCGCTCGAACACGAATCGGGGTTGCTCGGACTCGCGGGGAGCCCGGACATGCGCGAGATCATCGCTCGGGCCGGCGACGGCGATGATTCTGCGCAGCTCGCGCTCGACGTGTACCTCCACCGGCTGCGCGCCGGGATCGCCAGCATGGCGGCCGCGCTGAACGGCCTCGACGTGCTGGTGTTCACCGGCGGGGTCGGTGAGCATTCGCCGGATATCCGCTCGCGCGCGGCGGTCGGGCTGGAGTTCCTCGGTGTGGCGGTCGACGATCAGCTGAACGCGGTCGACGCGGAGGACGATCGGGAAATCACGGGCGCCGGTACGCCAGCGCGAGTGCTGGTCATCCAGGCCCGCGAGGACCTGGAGATCGCGCGGCAGGCGCGAGCCGTTCTGCGCGCTGCTTGATGCCGAGGAGCATCTGGCGCTCCATCAGCAGCGACGCCGGCTCCATCGCCAGCATCCCGAGGCGGTCGACCAGGCGAGGCAATCGGTAGCGATTGCGGCTGATCAGCCTCGTGGTAGCGCCGCTCGGTCTGAGCACGAACGTCCACACCCAATTGCCATCCTCCGATCGCCATGCGAGCACGTGCTCTGGCTCGACCCGTTCCATGCGCATCCGGTTCTTGCCCAGGGCGATGGTGTCTCCGATCTGCGGATGCTGGAACTCGGGGAGCACGCGGTCGACGCTGTGCATGTTCAGCCCGAGCAGGTTCTCGATCCAGTCGTACGTGTACGCGCCGCCGCGCGGGGCAGGACCCATCTGGGCGATCCACGGCCACACCGCGGAGGCGGGCGCGTCGATCTCGATTGCGCGAGTGGCCAGGCCGTGCGCGTCCTCAAGCAGCTCATCTCCGGGCAACCGCTCATTGGCTTCGGTCGGCGTCGCGCCCCAGGTCAGGACGCGTCGGCGGACCAGCGCGCGGTAGAGCGCGGCACCTCCGGCGCCGAGCCCGAGTGCCAGTCGACCCGCCCTCATCGGGCCGGCGGAGCCAGTGGTGCGATCGACGCCATCGGCCGCGGTGGGGCGGCCGTCTCCACGCGGACGCGGGCGTCGACTATGAGCGCGCCGTCGGTCCCGGCGATCAAGGGGTTGCAGTCGAGCTCGACGATTTCGGCATGGCTCTCGACCATCGCGCTCAGCCGCAGCAGGACATCTTCGATCGCCGCCACGTCACGGCGGGGCGCGCCACGGTAGCCGTCCAGCAGCGGAAACGTCCTCAGCGTTCGGACCATGTCACGCGCGTCGACGTCGGTCAGCGGCGTGATGCGAACCGAGACGTCTTTGATCAACTCGGCGCTGACACCTCCCGCGCCACACGCGATCACCGGCCCGAAGCTGTGGTCGTTGACTACGCCGAGGAGCATCTCCACTCCCTCGGGCGCCATCGGCTGGACGACCAGGCCTTCGAGCTCGTGCCCGGCCGCGGCGACTGCGCGCTCGATCTCCTCCGCCGCCGCGCCCACCGCTGCAGGGCTTGCCAGCCCGAGACGCACGCCTCCGGCATCGGACTTGTGCAACAGCCCGCGCGCGACGGCCTTGAGCGCGACCGGCACCCCGAGCTTCTCGGCAACCGCCGCCGCTGTCTGGCCGTCGGGCACGACGGTCGTCGAGATCAGCGGCAGACCGAAGCAGTCGAACAGGTGGGCCACGCACGTGGGCGAGAGCCAGCCTTCGCCTCGAGCCAGCTCCCGGCTGATCATCGCGGCTGCCTCGACCGAGCGGAGACCTTCGATGCTGGGCACCGACCCCCGGTCGCGGGTGCGCCATCGCGCGTGGCGCACGGCCAGTGCCACGGCTTGCGCCGCAGGCTCGGGGAACGCGTACCCGGGCACGCGCACCCGCGGCGAGCTCAGCTCGGCTGGGATGCCTCCGCTGTCCATGAACACAGCTGCCATCGCCACGGCCGGATTGCGTTCCGCCACCTCGCGGACGGCGGTCGCCACCTCGGCCGCACTGGTTCCCAGGGCGGTGACGAAGATCGTGATGAGCGCGTCGCACGCGTCGGCTTCGATCAGCGTCTGCAGGGTGCGCCGGTAGTCGGCCGCAGACGCGGTGGCGACCATGTCGACCGGGTTGCCGACCGCGGCACCGTCGGGCAGGAACTCGCGTAGGTCGGCCTGAACGTCGGCGGGCAGCTCGGCAATCTCGCCGCCGAACGTCTGGCAGGCGTCCGCGCACAGGATCCCGGGACCGCCGCCGTTGGTCACGATCGCGACGCGACCGCCGCGCGGGATCGGCTGAGCCGACAAGAACGCGGCCACGTCGAACAGCTGCGACATCGTGTCGGTCCGGATCACGCCCGCCTGCTCGAACAGCGCGTCGACGGTCACGTCGGAGGCCGACAGCATCGCGCCGGTGTGCGAGGACGTGGCGCGCGCTCCGGCGGCCGAGCGCCCGCTCTTGACGGCCAGCACCGGCTTCGCCGAGGCGACTCGGCGTGCCACGCGAGCGAACTTGCGCGGGTTGCCGAACGACTCGAGATAGAGCAGGACCAACTCGGTGCGGTCGTCCTGCTCCCAGTACTGGAGAAAGTCGTTGCCGGACAGATCTGCCTTGTTGCCGACCGAGACGAACGACGACAGCCCGATACCCAGACGGGTCGCGGCGTCGATGATCGCGATCCCGAGTCCGCCGCTCTGAGACATGAAGCCAACCCCTCCCGGCACCGCAACCGGCGGGGCGAAGATCGCGTTCAGGCGGACGTCCGGCGAGGTGTTGAGCGCCCCCAGGCAGTTCGGCCCGACGATCCGCACCCCGCCGCGGCGACACACCTCGACCAGCTCACGCTGGCGAGACGCGCCCTTGGCCCCGATCTCAGCGAAGCCGGACGAGACCACGAGCAGAGCCCGGACGCCGGCGGCGGCACACTCGCGGGCGGCCGCGACGACGTGCTCGGCGGGGACGGCGACCACCGCCAGCTCGACCCGATCGGCAATCTCGCCGACCGACCGGTAGGCCGGAAACGACTGCACTCGGTCGGCCTTGTCGTTGACTGCGTAGACAGGTCCGGTGAACTCGGCGCTGAGCAGGTTGTGCAGGATCTCGCCGCCGATCGTCCCTCTCCGCCGAGACGCTCCGATCACCGCCACGGAGCTCGGCTCGAGGAAGCTCCGCACGGCGGCCACCGCCCCGATCCTTTCGCGCTCCTCGAACCGAGCGATGGCGCCCGGCGACAGTGAGGTGGGCAGCTCGATCTCGAGGGCGTCGGGGGTCGAATGGAGCTCGACGGGGAACCCGCTCCGGCGAAAGACGTCGATCATCCGGTGGTTGTGCGGCAGCACCTCCGCGACGAACGTCGAGATTTCGTGCTGCTCGGCCACTTCGGTCAGGTGGGCGAGCAGGATCGTGGAGATGCCCCGGCCCTGCCATGCGTCGGCGACCAGGAAGGCGACCTCGGCGCGGGCCGCATCGAGTCGCACGTACGCGGCGTGGGCCACTATGGAGTCAGGGCTCCCGCCTTCGGCCACCAGCCCGAAGCGGTCCGAATAGTCGACGTCCACCGACCACGAAGTTGCCCAGTTCAGGTTCACCGCGCCGAAGAACCGATAGCCGATCGACTCCGTGGAAAGTCCCTTTAGGAACTCGTGGATCGCCGGACCGTCGTCGGCTCGGACGGGCCGCACGTGCACGGTTGCCCCGTCGCGCAGGACGACGTCGGCTTCTCGTTCCCACGGATAGGCCGTGCGCGGTGACGTGCGACGATCGATCACGAGCCTGAGGTTTAGCAGCGGTAGCCATCGGCACTCATCCGGTGAAACCCGAACCAGCGCCGCGGTCTTGCCGGGTAACTTGTGGCCCGGACCCGTGACCGCGCCACCGGAAGAGGCCAAGCTTCGCCGCCTGCTCGACGTGGGCCGGACGCTCCTGTCGGAGTTCGACACCGACGCCGTGCTCGCGCGGATCCTCGACGAAGCCCGGGCGAGCACCGGCGCCCGCTATGCCGCGGTGGGCGTGCTCGACGAGCAGCGCGGCGAGCTCGAGCGATTCCTGACCTCGGGGATCGACGACGCGACCTACCGGGCGATCGGAGACCTCCCCCATGGGCGCGGGGTGCTCGGGGTGTTGATCGAGGATCCTCGGCCGCTCCGCCTGGCCGACGTCGGGCGCCATCCGCAGAGCTACGGGTTCCCGCCGGACCACCCGGTGATGAAGACGTTTCTGGGCGTGCCGATCCTGATTCGCGGTCAGGCGTGGGGCAACCTGTATCTGACCGAGAAAGAAGGGGGCGGCGAGTTCACCGACGCCGACGAGGAGGCCGCGGTCGTGCTGGCGCAGTGGACCGCGACCGCGATCGAGAACGCCCGCCTGTATGAGTCGAGCGAGCGCCGCCGCGAGGAAGCCGAGCGGGCGGTCCTCGGCCTTCAGGCTGCCCGGGACATAACCGATGCGATCGCCGGAGTCGGGGAGCTCGACCGGGTGCTCGAGCTGATCGTCAAGCGCGGACGCGCGCTGGTCGACGCCCGCGCGGTGCTGATCATGCTCCGGGAGGGCGAGGACCTCGTGATCGCCGCCAGCGCGGGTCACGTCGAGGGCGGACTCGGTCACCGGCTGCCGATCTCCGACTCGACCTCGGGTGGTGTGCTCAAGCGCGGGCGCCCCGAGAGGATCTCCGACGTCTCGACATACCTGCGGATCTCGGCCGACCGGCTGGGCGTGCCCGATGCGCACACGGCGCTGCTCGTTCCCATGCTCCACCGCGGGGCGGCCATCGGAGTGCTGGCCGCGTTCGATCACGGCCAGGAAGGGGAAGCGTTCAGCGTCGAGGATGAGCAGTTGCTGCGCACGTTCGCCTCCTCGGCCGCCAATGCCGTGACGATCCGCCGCAGCGTCGAGGCGGACCGGCTGCGCAGCGCGATCACAGCGGCGGATGCCGAGCGTGGACGGTGGGCGCGTGAGCTCCACGACCAAACCCTCCAGGCGCTCGGCGGTCTGCGGGTGCTGCTCGCCGCGGCGCAACGTCGCAATCAGGCGCTCGCCGATGAGCCGGCGGTCCGCCAGGCGATCGAGGACATCGAGCTGGAGATCGAGAACCTACGGGCGATCATCACCGACCTGCGCCCATCGCTGCTCGACGACCTCGGGCTGCGCCCGGCGATCGACGCGCTGCTCGACCGCCGGCGAGCGGCGGGGCTTCAGATCCTCAGCGAGGTCGCGCTCGATGATCTCGACGGGCTCGACCCCGAGCTCGAGACGACGATCTACCGCGTCCTGCAGGAGGCGCTCACCAACATCGTCAAGCACGCCCAGGCCGAGTCTGTGCGCGTGGCCGCCCAGGTGGTGGGCGGGGAGGTGAGGCTCGAGGTCCAGGACGACGGGGAGGGATTCGACGTCGACGCGAAGACGACCGGGTTCGGCCTCTCGGGGATGCGCGAGCGCGTGTACCTGGCGGGAGGAAGCCTCGAGGTGCAGTCCGGTAAGACCGGGACGACTGTGCGGGCGCGTCTGCCCCGAGCATCACATCCGTAATTTCCCCCGGTAGGTCGCCGCGCGTTCCGGATGCGGGAGCCCCAGGAACGTCCGATTCTTCGGACGATGGAAACCCACCTCGCACCACGGTCGCCGGCGCGGGTTCTGATCGCCGGTGGCGGGTTTGCCGCCGTCGAGGCCGCGCTCGCTCTGCGCGCGCTGGCTGCCGGCCGGGTAAGGCTGACACTGATCTCGCCCAAGCCGGTGCTCGACTACCGCCCCGCGGCGACGCTCGAGCCGTTTCTCGACGGCCATCCACTCAAGTACGACCTGCACGCGATCGCCGCCGATCTCGGCGCCCAGTTCCGACCGGGCCGGATCGAGGCGGTCGCGCCCGAGCAGCGATCGGTACGCACGGACTCGGGCGCTCACCTTGACTACGACGCGTTGATCCTCGCCACGGGCGCCCGTGCGACGTCCGGGATCCCGGGTGCCCCGACGTTTCGCGACCAGCGAGACGCGCATCTTCTCAGACGGCTCCTGAGCGAGATCGCCACCGGCGCGGTACGGCGCGTCGTGTTCGCGGTTCCGTCCGGATGCTCGTGGCCTTTGCCGATGTACGAGCTTGCTCTGCTCTGCTCGGCCCGGGCGCACGAACTCGGTGCCGAGCTGGAAGTGTCGCTGGTGAGCTCCGAGCGTGAGCCGCTGGCGCTGTTCGGCACCTCCGCGTCATATCTGGTCAAGGAACTGCTCGACGAGCGCGGCGTGCGGTTCATCGGCGCAGCCGCGGCCACCGGCGTGCGGCGCGACGGCGCCCTGATGCTTCAGTCCGACGGCGCCGTGAGCGCCGATCGCGTGGTGTCCGCGCCTGAGCTGCGCGGTCGTCGGATCACCGGCGTCCCGGCCCGATGGTGGGGGTTCGTGCCCACCGACGCGGAAGGTCGGGTTGAGGGCCTCGACGGGGTCTATGCCGCGGGGGACATGACGACCTTCCCGGTCAAGCAGGCTGGGCTCGCCGCGCAGCAGGCGGACCGCATCGCGCACACGATCGCCGCCGGCCTCGGCGTCCCGGTCAAGGAATTCCGGGCACGCCATGTCCTGCGCGCACAGCTTCTCGGCGGAGCGAAGCCGATCGTCCTGCGCACCGAGCTCGACGCGTGGGGGCGGCCAACCGGCGCGACGCTCGAGCACGTGGAGGCGGGCGCGCCAAAGATCTTCGCCCGCTATCTCACGCCGTACCTGGAGACGCTCGCGCCGGTCGTCGAGAGCCGCATGGCGCGGGGCGCGTGACTGCGGATCCGCGGTCAGTAGTTCACCCATTGCATCGTGCGGCCCGACGCCGATCCAGCAGCCCCCTGACCGGTCCATGATGGAACCAGTCACAGATCAAGGATTTCATCGGTCAGAGGAGGAAGACCATGTCACGCAAAGTGTTTGACATTCTCACCAGCGCCGGCGGTGTTGCCATCGTCGTTGCGTTGCTGGTCGCCGGCGGGTTGTTGACCTGGGGTCACAGCTTCGTGAACTCAAACGTGCACAGCCAGCTCGCTCAGCAGCAGATTTACTTCCCGCCCAAGGCGGCGTTCGATCACCCGAAGGCCGGCAGCGAGATCACGCCCTCGATGATCGGTCCGGTCTCGCAGTTCGCCGGACAGCAACTGCTGACCGGTGAGCAGGCCAAGGTGTACGCGAACAACTTCATCGCGGTGCACCTGTCGGAGATGCCGTATGGCGGCGTGTACTCGAAGATCAGCGCCGCGGCGCTGGCCAACCCGAACGACCCAAAGCTGGCGGCGCTGAAGGCGACCTCATTCCAGGGCACCACGCTCCGTGGGCTGCTGCTCGAGGCCTACGCGTTCTCGACCATCGGCGTGATCATGCTGTGGGGCGCGATCGTCTCGTTCGCCCTGGCGGCGGTCATGTCGGTGCTGGTCGGACTCGGCTTCTGGCACGCACGTCGCACGTCGGTCGAGGAGCAAATCCTCGTCCGTAAGGCCAAGGCGGTCCCGGCTTCCTCCTGACCGCCGTCCTGGGAACTCCTGGCGATTGCCAGGACTCCGCGAAAGACGCCCACGCCGGTCACCGGCGTGGGCGTCGCCCGTTGTGGCGGAGGTTCAGCCGTCCCGTGCCGGTTCGTCGTGTTGTTCTTCCTCGACGTCCTGGCCGCCCTGCGACCACTCCTCTTCGAGGCGACGCTCGTCCTCGCTCTTGGATTCGGCGTGCTCCTCGGCCTCTTGCTCGGGCTCTCGACGCTGTTCGCTCATGCCAACCCGTTACCCGCCCACGGCGGACGGAACCGTCAGCGGTCGCGAACGTGCCCGGCGGCGAGCCGCCCGAACTCGAAGGCCGCGGTTCCGCTCGTCACGACCGGGTCCTGGGCGGCGAACTCGCGGAGGGCCGGCTCGTCGTCGGTGTCGACTACGGCGAGCCCGAACGAGTCATCGTCGGTGAGCACGGGTCCGAACACGACCATGTCGCCGCGTTCGAGGTAGGGCCGCCAGTGGGCCGCGTGCTGTCCCATGATTGCGCGCTCGTCGTCGGTCAGGGTCTGGGCGAAGTTCGGGCGCGGGGCGATGAGACGCAGGACGAAGGTGGGCACGCGGCGGACTCTACGCCAGTGGCCATCAGCGCCGCAGGTCGGCCACCTGTTGCAGGCGTCCCAGCTTGTGCGGATTGCGCATCGCATAGATGCGGGAGATGCGCCGGTCCTCGAGTGCGAACGTGAGCACGGTGTCGAATTCGCCGTCCGGGTCGATCCGGACCGCGACCGATCCATTGACCAGGAGCGTGGCGAGTTTGACGCCAGGTGCGCGTTTCGGGATGTGGGACAGGAACGCCGCCACTCGCTCGACGCCTTGGACGGGGTGCCGGATCGCCTGCGCCAGGCCTCCGCCGTCCGCGACCGCGACGACGTCCGGGGCGAGCACGTCCATGAGCCCCTGCAAATCACCGCTGTTGACCGCAGCCAGGAACCGCTCAACCACCTGCTGCTGCTCGGTGCGGCTCACCGGGGTCCGGGGGCGACGAGCGGACACGTGCTGCCGAGCTCGGTGCGCGATCTGCCTGACCGCCTCAGGGGACTTGTCCACGGACTCGGCGATCTCGTCGTACGGCACGTCGAAGACCTCGCGCAGCACGAACACCGCACGCTCGGTCGGTCCGAGCGTCTCGAGCACCGTGAGCATGGCGATGGAGACGCTCTCGGCGAGCTCGACGTCCTCGGCGACGTCGGGGCTGGTCAGCAGCGGCTCGGGCAGCCACTCCCCGACGTAGTCCTCGCGCCGCCTGGACAGCGTGCGCAGCCGGTTGAGTGCCTGCCGGGTGACGACCCGGCCCAGGTAGGCGCGGGGATCGCGTACCTGGTCGCGGCCGGCACCACCGAGATCGGTCCATCGCAGCCAGGTCTCCTGCACGACGTCCTCGGCGTCGGCCGCCGAACCGAGCATCTGGTAGGCGACCGTGAACAGCAGGCCGCGATGCTCGACGAACGGGTCGTCGCTCGTGGCCTCGACGGTCATGGCCTCGACGCTAGCGCCTGAAGCGCCGCGCGCGCGGGAAGCGGAATGTCGCAGGCCGCAGAGAAGCCCTGCGACTCGATTCCCAGCGCCGTATTACTCCGGGTGGCGAAGTTCGAGAACGCGATGAACACGGTCAGCTCGACCATCCCGGCCGGACCGAGCCTGTCGAGCAGCCGCGCGGACAACTCGTCGTTGACGGTCGGCGGTGTATTGGTCATCGCCTCGGCGTACTCGAGCGTGTCCCGCTCGAGCGGCGTGAACGCATCCGATTCGCGCCAGCGCGTCACCTGGCTCGCCTTGTCCATGTCTAGGTTCTGGTTCTGCGCCTGGAAGTAGCAGATGTCGAGGCACCAGCTGCAACCAACCTGCGCCGCGACGGCCATGTGCGCGAACGACTTCAGGTTCTCGTCCACCGCATCCCATTCGCCCGCCTGGGCGCCGATGTCCAGGGCGGCCCGGGCGACCTTCGGGTTGTGCCACATCACCTCCACCGGCTCTGGAACTGCACCGAGCTGCTCGATCATGTGTCCGCTGAGTTCGGTCGTAAGCTCCGCCTTGGGAACGCGTAACGCCATGGTGTTCTCCCTTGTTGCCGTGGCCGGTTTCGGCATGAAGACACCGGCGGGCGCATTCGCGTGACAACCGATGAGAATTGGGCCTCGGAGAAGTCAACAGCGTCATGACCACGACAACCCACATCCTCCAAACCGCCGAGGCCGACATCGCCTATGACCTCCACGGGCCGCTGCCGACCGCCGACGGACGCCCACTGCTGTTCATGATCGGACAGCCGATGACCGCCGACGGGTTCACCGCCTTGGCGGCGCAGTTCACCGAGCGCACCGCGGTCACCTATGACCCGCGCGGCCTGGGCCGGAGCACGCGCAACGATGGCCGGGTCGACAATTCACCAACGGTCCAGGCGAGTGACGTACACGCGCTGATCGAGGCGCTCGGCGCCGGTCCGGTCGAGATGTTCGCGAGCAGCGGGGGAGCGGTGACCGCGCTGGCGCTCGTGGCTGCCTACCCCGACGATGTGATCACCCTGGTCGCCCACGAACCGCCGCTGATCCCCGTGCTTCCCGACGCCGCGGCAGCCGAGCGGGCCTGGGCCGGGGTTCGCGAGGCGTACGAGGCGGGTGGGTCGGGTTCGGGCATGGCGGCGTTCATGCGCCTGGCGTCATGGCGCGGAGAGTTCGACGATGCGTACAACGCCCAGCCCGCGCCGGATCCCGCCGCATTCGGCATGTCCGCCGAAGACGACGGCTCCCGCGACGATCCGCTCCTGTCCGACCGGTCCTCGGCGATCAGCAGCTACCGCCCGGACATCGACGCCCTGATCGCGGCGCCCACTCGCGTGGTCATCGCGGTGGGCGAGGAATCCGAGGGCACGTTCACCGGGCGCACCTCGCTGGCCACGGCCGATCTGCTCGGGCAGGCGGCGACGGTGTTCCCGAGCCATCACGGCGGGTTCGTCGGCGGCGACTCTCCCTACGCCGGTCAGCCGGAGAACTTCGGCCGAAAGCTCCGGGCCGTGCTCGACGCGCCCTAGACTCGCAGCGATGTCGCTGCATCTGTTCGCGGGCGTCCGCGTGCGCGACTTCCAAGCCGCGCGAGCGTGGTACGAGCGGCTCCTCGGCGATCCGACGTTCTTTCCCCACGCCACCGAGGCGGTGTGGACGGTTGCCGAGGACCGCTCGATCTACGTCGTCGAGCATCTGGAGGGCGCGGGGAACTCCGTGGTAACCGTGCTCGTCGACGATCTCGACACGTGGGTGGCAGGGATCGCCGCCCGCGGGCTCAAACCCGACGAATCGTTCACATATTCGGGCGGGATGCGCAAGGTGGTCTACCGCGATCCCGATGGCAACGAGGTAGGCTTCGGCGGCGTGCCGACGTCCGAAAGCGATCGGCGGGGACGCACGTTGGTCGAGTAGAGGATGAGCACATCGCCAAGACCGCCGGTTCGTCTCGCCAGCGAGGACGTGATCATCAATGCGCCGATGAGCTACGCGGGCTCGGCGCAGCGAATCTTCCGCCTCCGACGCCGCGCGGAAGGCGGTGGCGCGCTGGCGGCAATTACGACGCTGGCCATCCTGTTGATCCTGATGGTGTGGATCTTCGTCACCGTCTGGTACCTCATCTGGGGCCTCTG
The DNA here is from genome assembly GCA_035252415.1 of Solirubrobacteraceae bacterium. Taxonomy (GTDB): domain Bacteria; phylum Actinomycetota; class Thermoleophilia; order Solirubrobacterales; family Solirubrobacteraceae; genus Palsa-465. The sequence goes on along the minus strand of DATFDC010000489.1, from coordinate 2,896 downwards.
GCTCGTCCCGTATCGGCTGCTCCGCCGCGGCGCGCGGAAGCGCAAGGCGGAGGCACTGAGGCATCGGGAGCTGATGGGCACGATCCAGGGATCGGCCGCGGCGTCAGCGGCAGCAATCGTCGCCTCTCGTGTGGCAGTGATGACTCCACCGCCGTACTTGCCAACTGAACTCGTGGCGGACCTTGACCGAGAAGGGACGGTCGAGGAATTACGGGGCCATCTGCTCGCCGGTCGCCTGACCGCCGGGGAGTTCGAGGAGCGCGTGGCGTTGGCCCAACGGGCTAGAACGCGGGCGGATCTCGACGCAGCCCGAACCGATCTGCCCGATCAGTCGTAGCTGAACTGCTCGACCCAGTCCACTGGTCGGCCCTCCGGGGTCAGATCGAACAGGTTCCAGAGCGGCTCGAGCGTGCCGACGTGGCGCGGTTCCTGGCCCGCGTCCATCGGCGCATATAGGAGCTCCGAGCTCCAGAAGTGCCGGATCACGTCCCCGTCGCGGTGGAACACGGTCAGCATCGGCCGCTGTACTCCGTCGGCGGTCTCGGCGAAGTAGTCCGCGTTGTACGTGGTGCCGGCCGAGGACAGGAGCCGCAGCCGGCGCCACCCGCGTTCGCGAGCAAATGCGAGAACGCGCGGAAGCGGCGCCTTGGCGACGACCGCGAGATTGAGGTGCTGGCTCACGTGTTCGGCGGCTCCGTCGAGCTGGTCGAGCAGCGCGGTGCACGATGGGCACGGGCCTTCGGCGAGCGGGAGATTCGCGGTCGTGCCGCCGGCCGGTCCCGGCGTCTGGTCGTCGGGGTCGCGCGGAAACATGAAGCTGTAGATCACCAGCGAGGCCTTGCCAGGCTCGAACAGCTCGGACAGCCGGATATCGGTTGGCGCGCCGTCGGCACCCGGGCCCTGGAAGACGTAGTCGAGCGGCAGCGGCCCTCCGGGTGGCAGGTCGCGCCGGGCGGCGGCGACCGCTTCCATTGCGCGGCGCAGCTCGATCTCTGCCTCCAGGAGCCGATCGCGCGCGACCCGGTACTGAGATGACTCCCCGGGGAGCGCCACGCCCATGAGCGTCAGTGCCGGGCGCGCATCTCAGCCAGGCGATCGGGATCGAACTCGTCCGAGCGCACCCACTTGAGCAGAGTCTGCTCGGTCTCGATGACGCGGTCCGCCGCAGCCGGCAACTCGGCGGCGATCTCAGGCGGGATCTTCAACACGCCGTGCTGATCGGCGTGCAGGAGGTCACCCGGTGCGACGGAGAGCCCGCCGATCTCGATCGGCTCGCCGATCGTCTCGACCCGCACATACGCGTGTGAAACCGAGGGCCCGCGGGCGAAGAAGTGAAAGCCCATCCCGCGGGCCTCGTCGAGGTCGCGCACCGAGCCGTCGGTGACGCAGCCCACGCACCCGAGCGCCCCGAAGATCGTCGCGTGGACCTCCCCCCACAGCGAGCCGTGCGCGGGCGGGTCATCGAGATCCTTGACCACCACGATCCGCGGCGCCGGCACCGTGCGAACGTGGGCGTACAGCGCGTTGTTCCCGGCGCCCGTCCAATCCGCGCCAGGTGCGCCCCGGGCCACGATCGTCGCGGTCGCCGCGTAGCCAACCATGCGGCCGAGCTCGGGGAACATGCATCGGATCCGGCTGTCGGCGAAGCCTACGTCCCGCGGCTGGATGTCGAAGGTCTCGATCGCGTTGGCGAGGGTGGGGGAGTCGTAGCGGGCCAGCGCCTCGAGCAGGTCGTCCATGCCCGCAGCCTACGCGATCAAGGCTCCGGTCTGATTGATGACTACGCCGGCATCCGTCGTTGACGCTCGCGATAGCCTTCGCGCGCTGCGGCGCGTGGGGCTGCGGCAGGCAGGAACTCTGAATATCCACTGAAGGGAGACCAATGATGCGCAGTCTCCGCTCAGTCGCTGCCGCGATGGGCGTGGTTGGATCGCTGGCGCTGCCGTCCATGGCGCTGGCCGCCGGTCCGCAGAGCCTGAGCTGTACCGGTGTCGTGTCCGGGGGAACGTACTCGAGCCTGACCGTCCCGTCGGGCCAGTTCTGTTTCCTGTCGAACGCGACGATCCTGGGCAACGCGACCGTGCAGAGCACCGGGTCTCTGGAGCTCGACCAGAACGGCACGATTTACGGGAACGTGCTGGTGAACAACCTGGCCGGGCTGGATGAGAACGACAGCTGGACGATCGACGGCACGATCCTGGGCAACGGCGCGGCCGAGCTGACGATCGCCGCCACGGCGCACAACATCCTGGCCAACCACGACGACACGCTGGCTCTCCAGAGTGCGACGGTGAAGGGCAACATCGTTTCGAACGACGGCGTCTTCGGCGGCGCCATTGCCTCGAGCGCGATCTACGGGAGCGTGCTGATCAACGGCACGAGCCCGGGTGAGGACGGGGTCACATCGACGTGGATCATCGCCGGGCCACAATTGAACGGCGACCAGCAAGAGATCTACGGGAACCTCGTGCTGACCAACAACCAGAGCGAGATGCTGGTGTTCTACAACCACATCCACCAGAACTTCGCCTGCTATGGCAACAACCCGCCTCCGTACACGGATCTCGGAGCCGGGTTGGAGAACACGGTCGACGGACGGTCTTTGGGACAGTGCGCGACCCCGAACGCGCCGTCGGCGGGTGCGGTGGCGAGCGCCCGACCGGCCCTCAAGGCGGCCGGACTTCCCGCTCCGTAGCCACTCCAGTGCATCGGCGGCGATCCGGTCAGGGTCGCCGCCGAGGCTCACCCAGCGCCGGCCCGATCGCGGCGGCCAGGGCGGCGAGCGCCCGGCCGATGGCGGACTCGTGCACCCGGCCGTAGCCGATCACCAGACCGCGGTCGCCACGGTCCTGGATCGCGTAGCGACTGAGGGCCTCGACCCGTACGCCGGCCTGCG
>DATFDC010000488.1:0-5005 GCA_035252415.1 Solirubrobacteraceae bacterium | reverse complement strand
CTGGTCTGGTTGCCCGGGTTGGTCACAGTGACACTGTTCCCGCCGCCGCCGTTGCTCACGATCGGGTGGGAGACCTCGCAGCCGCCGGAGCCACTATTGAAGTCATTGGCCCACGTCGACTGCACGGCGAAGGTGCCCGTGGTCAGCGTGATGTTCTGCGAAGCACCCTGGCCGGACGAGATCCACGCGCATTTGTCGCCGTTTTCCTCGCCGCTTGCGTCAATCCATCCGCCGGCCGGCCACACGTCGGTATCGGTTTCGGCGTACTCGTGACCCTCGACGATCGTGACGCCGTCGAGCGTGCCGGGACTGTTGACGAATCCCTGGCCGCAGGAGGCTCCGGCGTCCGGGATATACGGCAGGTTCGTGAAGGCCAGCGTGCCGTCCGGCGAGCTCACGGCGCCGCCGCTCAACGTCGAGTCACCCGTGTAGTCGTGCCAGGCGCAGAATCCCTGGGTCTTGTAGTTGTCCGGGTTGGTGCCGTGCGGGGACACGATCACGTATTGGGCGTTTGTGTTCGACGCCTGCGTGGTGTTGCCGAAGTGCGTGGCGGCCTTGACCGCCTCGGCCCCGATCGCATGGCCGCTGGCCGTCGCGGGCGCCGCGGCGGAGGTGTCCTCCCACACGCCCGCCAGTGCCCCACCGGTGGGGTACCCGACATGCTGGGTGTTCGACGCCGGGCAGGTCTGCGCGCCGGTCGAGACTCCGTTGCAGTACTGGGTCATGACCCCCGACCATGTCTCCCCGCCGGTCCCGATGCCCTTGAAGAACGCCTGGAGATCAGGCGCGACCCCGCTCGAGTCACCGCTGAACGTTGCGTAACCCGACCCGTTCGTGCCCTGCGTCCCCCACTGCGAGCCCCAAAAGACGAGGTAGACCTTCTCCGCGCCGGTGACGACGCCCGCCCCGGTGGACGCGCCCTGATAGGTCAGGTTGTTGGCCGACGCGGCCGTGACCTGCGGCGCGACGGTGACCTTCGGATGCCCACGGAACGGCACCGCTCCGTGGCGGTACGCATGCCCCTTCAGATAGGCCGGCTTGGCGGCGTGGGCGGCCGCAGGCGTAAGCAATGCGATCGCCAGCGCGCACAGCGACACGCCGAGCCGGGCCGTCGTCGTCGCGCGACGCGGCACCCCCCTGTTCATAGGTTCCTCCCTTGGACGGTTGGTCGGTCCCGGCGGGTTTCATACCACGATCGCCTGTACGGTGAAAGACCCGTTCACCAGGCGTGTAGCTTCCGGGCAGTAGCTGCGAGCCGCTTTTAGTAGGTACGGCGCGCCGTTCACCAGGGGGCTGCCGTGAGGCAACCCCCTGGTGCGGGCTGATCGTGGCCTAACCGGCGAGGAGACCGGTCGCGCCGGCCGGAAGGCCCGGCGCGGCGCCGACGACCGGCGTCAGACCGCCGTCGTCTTGGACGCGGAAGCCGTCGATCGCATGCGTCCCCGACGCGAGCGCGTAGAGGAACCGGCTGTGGCGGCTGAGCGCGATGTCGGCCGGTGCGCTGTCTGAACCGGTCGAAGCGGCGTCCGGGGCGCGCAGCGCGAGACTGCCGTCGTGGCCGATCGTGTACGAGGAGATCGTGCCGCTCCCGGTGTTGCTGGTATAGGCGAACTCACCATCGTCGGTGGTCACTACCCAACAGGGCGCTGTCTGGTTGTCTGCCACTGATCCGCTGATCGTGGCCAGCGAGCCGCTCCTCGAGATCAGGTAGGAGGACAGGGCGCCAGCGCCGGCGGTGCTCGCGGAGGCGTCGCTGACGACCAGGTGACCGCGCGGGTCAAACGCGAAGCCGAACGGCGTCTGCCCGGCGGACGCGTGCGAGACTGGCCCGTTCGCACGGCCGTCGCGCCCGATCGTGTAGGTATCGATCAGGTTCGTGGCTTCCTCGGTCACCACCAGTACATCGCCGCTGGGAGCAAACGAGACCTCCGGTGCGCTCACTGCAGCGGCGCTGAGTGGCCGGCTCGAGTCGGGGATCGGCGTGAGTCCCCGATCGCCGACCCGGAGACCGCTGATATTGCCCGGCGAGGCTGAGTCGCCCTCGTTGAGCACGTACAGCAGGTCATGGTTGACCGCGAGACTGACGGGTTGAGCGCCGCCCGAGGGGGCCGTAGCGAGAAGGGTCAGTCCGTCCGCCTGCACCGCGAACTCCGAGATGCTGTTGCTTCCGGCGTTCACGACAAACAGCCGGCGACCGTCGAACGCGAGCGCGCCCTCGCTGTCCAGAGGGATCCCGGTCCCCGCGCCGCCGGTCGCGAATGAGCCGGCCGAGGACAACTCACCATCTGCGGCACGCCGGAACGCGAGCACGGCATTGGCGCCCGCATCGTTCGTCGACGTAAACACCAGACCTGCTCCGCGCGGGTGCGCGGAAGCCCCGGGGGCAGCCCAGCTCGCAAGCGCCGCCACCGAGGCCAGGACGAGGGTCAGCCTCGCCCGTTTGGACGCAATTCGCATGACATTCACCCTTTCCAAATCGAACGCGATAGACGCGAGTCGGCCGGCGCGCAGGGCCAACTCTCGCGAAGGGCGGTTACAGATTCCTTACGCCAGGAGGGGTTGTCGGAGCCGGGGGGACAGCGGGCAGAGTTTCTCCGCTTGTCACATTCTCGGTCTAGGGTCAGCGGCGTCCCTTTAGACCACCGACTAGGAGGGATGATGTCCGCGAGCCCAGATCGCTCGCGCGGATCCGTACTGGTGGTCGACGACGAGCCGATCATCGCTGAGGTCGTCTCGCGCTATCTCGACCGGGCCGGCTACGAGACACGGGTCGCGTTCGACGGTCCGCAGGCGCTGCAAATGGCCGCCGAGCATCGACCCGATTTGGTCGTGCTCGACATCATGCTGCCCGGACTCGGCGGCCTGGAGGTGATGAGCCGCCTGCGGGATTCCGCGCGGGACCGGACAGCGGTCGTGCTTCTGACCGCTCGCGGTCGGGAGGCCGACCGGATCAGTGGCCTGCGGCTCGGGGCAGACGATTACGTCGTGAAGCCGTTCTCCCCCGCCGAGTTGGTGGCGCGGGTCGACGCGGTGCTGCGGCGCGGGGAGCCTCCGGAGGATGACACTACGCCGCCGCTCGTGTTCGAAGGGCTCGAGATCCAACCGGCCACCCGGCGCGTCTTCGTCGACGAGATCGAGGTCACCCTGACACATCTTGAATTCGAGTTGCTCCTGTTCCTGGCGCGCCACCCGGGCCAGGTGTTCACCCGCGATCAGTTGATGGACGCGGTGTGGGACTACGGGCTGTACACCGACACCACGACGGTCACCGTGCACGTGCGCCGCTTGCGTGCGAAGATCGAGGCCGATCCATCCGAGCCGCGACGTCTGCAAACGGTCTGGGGCGTCGGCTACCGGTTGCAGCCGTGACGCGGTCGCTGCTCTTGCTCCTCGGCGCAGCCGTGGCCGGCGGCGGGGCGGTGGTCGGTGTCTACGGTCTTCGCGCGGGGCTCGAGACCGCTCTGTTGCTGTTGGCCGCGGGCGGACCGGGCCTGATCGCCGCGCACGTCGCCGCCCGCCGCCGACGAGCGCTGCGCCTATCCCGACAGTTCAGCGTCGCCTCCGGAGCGGCGCTCGGCTCGATTCTCGCCGCGACGGTCGCCGCGGCAATCCTGATGTTCGTCTCAGACCAGGACGCCGTGATGATCTGCGTGATCACGGTGTTCGCGGGCGTGGTCGCGGTTCGTTCCGCCCAGCTCCTGGGCTCAGGTGTGCTCGCGGACGTGGAGCGTGTGCGGCGCGGGCTCGACGCGGTCGCCGAGGGCCGCCGCGACATGCTGGTGCACACCGGCGGCACGGACGAGCTTTCGCGACTTGCGGCCGCCGCCGATGCGATGGTGGCGCGCCTCGCCGCCGAGGAAGCCCGGCGCGAGGCCGCCGAGCGCGCTCGCCGCGACCTCGTGGCGGCTGCCTCCCACGATCTCCGAACGCCGATCGCCTCCCTGCGACTGATGTCGGACGCGATCGGCGACAACCTGGTCGATGAGCACACGCGACATCGCTATCACCGCGCCATGCAGACCAACATCGAAGCACTCAGCAGGCTGATCGACGACCTCTTCGAGCTCTCGAGCCTCGAGGCCGGCGAAATCACCTGGTCGATGAAACACGTCCAACTCGCCGAGCTGATCGACGAGGCGATCGCTGCGATGAGACCTCAGGCTGTCGCCAAGCGCGTGGCCGTCCGCGCCGAGCTGCACGAGCCCATCGCCCCGGCCCGCGCCGATCCGGAGAAGCTCCAACGGGTTCTGTTCAATCTGATCCAGAACGCCATCCGCCATACGCCGGCTGACGGAAGCGTCACCGTCCGAGCCGAGGGATCGCCGACCGGGGTCGAGATCGAGGTCGCAGACACCGGCCATGGTGTCGACCCCGCCGACCGGGCCTGCGTGTTCGAGGCCTTCTACCGCGCCGGACCCGACAAGTCACGGAGCACCCCGGGCGCCGGCCTCGGCCTGGCGATCTCGCGCTCGATCATCGAGGCGCATGGGGGTCGAATCTGGCTCGAAAGCGAAGGAGTCGGAACCCAGGTCCGTTTCAGCCTGCCGCTCGCGCGGACGCTCCTCGAAGATAGGCAGCCCGATATCCAAAGATAGGCAGCCCGACCGATGTTCGCGCGCCGGCCGGCGCGTACCTTCCGCCCCAGGTTCAACCAAGACTTCAAGCGGAAGGAGAAGCAATGAACGTGAGCACTGGTGCAGCGGCCGTCGTCCGGCCAGGCGAAGGCCGAGCGGTGCGCTGGGGCCCGGCCGGGGTGGTGCGGGTCCTCGCCGGCGCGGACTCGACCGATGGCTGCTTCAGCCTGGTCGAGGTGACCGAGGAGCCGGGCAGTAGTGCCCCGCTGCATGTTCACCATGGCGAGGCAGAGGGGTTCTACATCCTCGAAGGGACGATCGAGTTGACCTGCGGCGAGGACACGGTCACCGCCACAGCGGGTGACTTCGTGTACACCCCCAAGGACGTGCCTCACAAGTACGGGGTGCTCGGCGAGCACACAGCGCGGATC
>DATFDC010000487.1:0-4766 GCA_035252415.1 Solirubrobacteraceae bacterium | reverse complement strand
TTCGGGGGTAGCCGCTCAGGCTCGGGCTCGGGCACGGACACGGGGTCGGCACGACGGGCCCGCTCTCGTCGCGCCCGCGAGCGCTCTAGCGATTCCTGCCACGGATCGCCGCGGGCGAGGTCACGCGCGGTGTCCACACACCTCCCTGTTCATGACTGACTCGGGTGCCTACGGGGTTAGCTGACGGGCTCGCGCAGTGCGCTACGCCAAACGGCTCGGCGATTCGCCCCGACGACCACACGGATCGACTTTGGGTCCCCCGCTCACCGTCCACGGATAGTCCGGTGACTCGGCTGGTTATGTGGGCCGGGAACCTATCAGCCCGGCCAGCGGAAACGGGATATCGATCCGGATCGGCTGCGCCTGGAACCTCGCAATTTGCAATCGCTGGGAGGATGTGCGATCGAGATGACCATGTATGAGCCCTGGGACGCCTTCGAGGCGCCGCGCTTCACCGGCCCGCGCACGTACGCGCGGCTCCCGCACATCAAGGACCTGGCCGGCGTCGAGGCCGCGGTTTTCGGGATGCCGTGGGACGGCGGCACCTCGTTTCGGTCCGGCGCGCGCTTCGGTCCCGAGGGGGTGCGCTCGGCCTCGGGGATGATCCGCACCTACAACCCCGTGCAGAAGGTGCAGGTGTTCGGCGCGCTGTCGACGATCGACTACGGCGACACCCCGACCGTGCCCGGCTACATCGAGGACACGCTGGAGCGGATCACGGCGTTCGTGCGGCCGCTGGCCGACGCCCGGATCCCGAGTGTCGGCATCGGCGGAGACCACTCGGTGACGCTCGGCGAGTTGCGGGCCTACGCGGCCGTGCACGGCCCGCTCGGCCTGATCCACGTCGACTCGCACACCGACCTGTGGGACAGCTACAACGGCCGACCGTTCTCGCACGGCACGATGTTCCGGCGGGCGCTCGAGGAGGGGCTGGTCGATCCGGCGCGGATGCTCCAGGCCGGGATGCGCGGACCGCTGTACGGAGAGGACGACGAGGGCATCCCGGAGGAACTCGGCGTGCGCACGATCCCGTGGGTCGAGCTGGCCGAGATGACGCCGGCCGAGCTGGCCACGGCGGCGCGCGAGCGGCTGGACGGCCGTCCGGCCTTCCTGTCGCTCGACGTGGACTTCGTCGACGCCGCCTTCTGTCCGGGCACGGGCACGCCGGAGGTCGGCGGTCCCACCAGCTTCCAGGCCCTGTCGTACCTGCGGGCGCTGGTCGGGCTTCCGTTCATCGCCTATGACGTGGTCGAGGTTGCCCCGGCATACGACGGGCCTGGCCAGGTGACCGCGCTGTTCGGCGCGAATGCAGTGTTCGAGATGCTCAGCATGATCGCGCTGGCTCGCCGAACCTAGCCCGGCAACGCGATCTCACGGACGGCCGGTCGCGTGCGTTTCACACGCATGACGACGATCATCACCACCCTGCAGGACCGCATAGCCGCCCTCGACTGGACCGACCTGCGCCGCGAGCTCGACGAGCAAGGCTTCGCGGTCACCGAGCCGGTCCTCGAGGCCGCCGAGTGCAACGAGCTCGCCGATCTGTTCGACGGCGACGGCTTCCGCTCGACGATCGACATGGCGCGCCACCGCTTCGGCGACGGCCGCTATCGCTACTTCGCCCACCCGCTGCCGGAGCTCGTCCAGGCGGCGCGCACGGAGTTCTACGCCAGGCTCGCGCCGGTCGCCAACGCCTGGTCTGAGCGGCTCTCCGGGGACACGCCCCGCTTTCCCGACACCCACGAGGAGCTGCTGGCGCGCTGCCGCGCGGCCGGGCAGGAGCGCCCGACGCCGCTGTTGCTGCGTTACCACGCCGGCGACTGGAACGCCCTTCACCAGGATCTCTACGGCGAGGTGTACTTCCCGTTCCAGGTGCTGACCGTGCTGTCCGATCCCGAGCTCGACTACGCCGGCGGCGAGTTCGTGCTGCTCGAGCAGCGCCCGCGCGCCCAGAGCCGCACCCACGTACTGCGCCCCCCGCGGGGCGCGTTCGTGATCTTTCCCACCCGCGAGCGCCCGAACGCCGGCAAGTCCGGCTATCACCGGGTCGCGTTGCGCCACGGCGTGAGCACGGTGACCGCCGGCCGGCGCGTCACGCTCGGGGTGATCTTCCATGACGCCACCTGAGGAGGTTGAATTCGACCATGACGTTCACGAGCTTCCATAGCCCGCTCGGCGAGCTGACGCTCGTCGCCGACCCGGACGGAGTGCTGCGCCGCCTGTACTTCCCGGGCACCGCGCCCGCGCTGCCGGCCGCAGACAACGATCCCGAGCCACTCGCCGCGGCCACCGAGCAACTCGAGCAGTACTTCCGAGGCGAGCGCACGCAGTTCGAGCTGGCGCTCGACTACGGCGGCACGCCGTTCCAGCACAGCGTCTGGGATGCGCTGCGAGAGATTCCGTATGGGGAAACCACGACGTACGGGACGCTGGCCCGCCGGCTCGACGCGCAGCCGCGTGCGGTCGGCGCGGCGGTCGGCGCCACGCCGATCCCGATCATCGTTCCGTGCCACCGCGTGATCGGCTCCGACGGCTCGCTCACCGGCTACGGCGGCGGTCTGCCGCGCAAGCGCGCGCTGCTCGACCTCGAGGCAGGGGTTTTGACACTCGCCCCAGCCTGAGGCATAGGATCGGCGGGTGCCGCAAGCCGAGGTCGACGGTCTCAGCATCAACTACGACGTACAGGGCGAGGGCGAGCCGCTCCTGCTGATCCCGTACCTGGGCGCCGACCACGCTTGCTACGCGTTCCAGCTGCCCGCCTACACCGAGCATTTCAGCTGCATCGCGGTGGACCTCCCGGGCTCCGGGGAGAGCGACAAGCCGGCCGGTCCCTACGCCACCGACGCCTACGCCGACCAGCTGGCCGGCTTCCTCGGCGCGATCGGGATCGAGCACGCGCACGTGGCCGGGGTATCGCTGGGTGCTGCGGTCGGCATGCACCTCGCGGCGCGCCATCCCGAGCGGGTGCGCTCGCTGTCTCTGCACAGCGCGTGGGATCGGTCCGACGAGTATCTGAAGACGGTCGTCGAGATGTGGCGGACGCTGGCCGGCGCGACGGCGACCGTGGCCGACGCGGTCATCGACGGCATCTTCCCGTTTTGCTTCACGCCCGAGATGTATGTCGAGCGGCCGGAGTTCGTGCAGGCGCTCGACGATTTCGTCCGCGGGCGTCCGGCCCAGCCGCTGGAAGCATTCCTGGCCCAGGTCGAGGCGGTGCTGGCGCACGACGCGAGCGCCGTGCTGGCTGAGGTCCGGGCCCCGACGCTGGTCACGTTCGGCGCCCACGACGCGGTTTGCTCGACGCGGTTTGCCGAGCGGCTGACCGGCCCGATCGCCGGGAGCGAGCTGACCGTGTTCGATCATCTCTCGCACGCGGGCCTGCACGAGGACCCCGAGGCGTTCAACCGCGCGACGCTCGAGTTCCTGCTCCGCCAGCGGGGGTAGCGGTCCGTGGTCATGATTGCCGTCCGCGTTCAGGCGCGGGCTCGGCGCGACGAGATCGCGCCGGCGCGGGATGGGGTGGTGATCGTTCGGGTCACCGCGCCCGCCCTCGAGGGACGCGCCAACCGCGCCGTGTGCCGCCTGCTGGCTGACCGCCTCGGGGTCGCCCCCGGCCAGGTCACGGTGTTCCGCGGCGAACGCTCGCGCGAGAAGGTGATCGAGGTGGCCGGAGTCGACCAGGCGACGGCCGATACCGAGCTCCGCCTGTCGTGACGTCTTCGGTCGGCGTGCATAACACGACAATCGAGCCGGTATCCGTCGGGCCGTGACGAGCTCTGCACGGATAGCGTGCATAGTGCGTCAACGTCATGGGTTTGGCGACGGCGTGACGTGTTGTGCACGCCGAAGGGCCGTCGGGGGTCGATGGCGCACGCCAACGCCATGCGCCATGGCGGCGAGCGGCCGCTGGAAGGGGGACCGGCCGCTCGCCGCTCGTCACGCTGCGGGCGCGGGGGGGACTCGCTCGCTGCGGGGTGTGTCCGGCACGGGAGGCTGAAGCGGGAAGTGGCAGGCCGCGACGTGGTCGGGTCCGAACGACCGCAGCACCGGGGTCTCGCGGGCGCACAGGTCCTGGGCGCGCGGACAGCGGGTGCGGAATCGGCAGCCTGACGGTGGGTGGAGCGGGGAAGGGAGCTCGCCGCGAACGGCCACCTTGTCCGCCCGCTCGCCGGCTATCTCTGGGTTGGGCACGGGAATCGCCTCCAGTAGGCCGGCTGTGTAGGGATGGGCGGGCCGGTCGTAGATGTCGTTGCCGGGGCCGACCTCGACCAGCTTGCCCAGGTACATGACTCCGATCCGGTCGGCCAGGTAACGGACGACCGACAGGTCGTGGGAGATCACGATGTAGGTGAGTCCGTGGCTGGTCTGGACTCGCTTCATCAAGTTCAGGATCTGGGACTGGATCGAGACGTCCAGTGCGGACACCGGCTCGTCGGCCACGATCACCGACGGGTTCAGCGCCAGGGCGCGGGCCAGCCCCAGCCGCTGGCGCTGCCCGCCCGAGAACTCGTGGGGATAGCGATCCATCGCGTCGTGGGCGAGGCCTACCTCGTCGAGCAGGCGGCGCACGGTCTGCCCGCGCTCGGCGCTCGTGCCGCGACGGGCTATGTCGAGCGGCTCGGAGATGATCTCCCTCACGCGCATCCGGGGGTCGAGCGAGGCGTAGGGGTCCTGGAACACGAGCTGCATCTCGCGCCGCAGCCTGCGCATGTCGCGTTGTTTGAGCCCGCTGATCTCGCGGCCGTTGAAGAAGACCTGACCGGACG
>DATFDC010000486.1:0-4714 GCA_035252415.1 Solirubrobacteraceae bacterium | reverse complement strand
CGGAAGTCCGATGAGTTGCATCGCGGTCTTGGGAATGCTCACGTGCGAGCACCAGCGACTGTCGATGCCGGGCTTGACCGCGCCGCCGAACATGAGCAGCGGTACCCGAGGTCCCAGCGCGAGTTGGACGTTGTCGGGTGTGTACTCGAGCGCCGGCGTCTGCACATGGTCGTCGTAGCCGCCCCAGTCGTCCCAGGTCAGCATGAACACGGTCTCCTCCCAGCCGCCGGCGCGGACGACGGCGTCGACCGACTGCCAGATCAGGTCCATCCCCTGGGTGACGTTCGCGGGCGGGTGCTCGTCGTTCGGGCTGTCGTGCCAGAGGAGCACGAGCGCCGGGAGGTTGCCCGCCTCGGCGTCGGTCACGAACTTCGAGGAGGAGACCACGTTCGGCGAGCCCTTCAGTTGCGTGTAGAAGCCCACCGGGTAGTCGTTCGACGCCGCGTACGCGCGCCACTCGATCCCGTGGGCCTCGGCCAGGCCGGGCAGCGACGGCATGTCCCACAGCGGTGGCGTCTGGCGCGCCGAGGGGTTCTTGAGCGTGGGGGACTGGCCGCCCACGATCAGCATGTGGTTGGGTGTGGAGTTCGTGCCGAAGCCGGCGCAGTGGTTCTCGAGGAACGCGCCGGTGAGCGCGAGATGCAGGTAGTACGGGAGGACCGCGCGGGTGTCGAACTGGTTGTGGGTGGCGGTACCCGCGCCGGTCAGCCACTCGAAGTACGCGTGCCGGTCGTGCGGCTGGTCCTTGGCCGGGGGATTGGGCGCGATCGGCCAGTCGGAGGCGACGGCGGCACCGAAGGGCGCGAGGCCGCGGAAATAGTTGTCGGTCGTGTGGTTCTCCTGGACCATGATCACGACGCGTTTGACTAGACCGGCCATCTCTCTGGTCGTGAGCCTAGCGCGCCCTCACGTGTGCATAATTTCCTGTGATCTGCTTGCAATCGACCGATTCGTGAGTTACCCTGGCTCAGCCGCAAGGAGACCACCTATGTACACCTCTTTCGATTCACACCTCCCCGCCGTCGCCGAGACCGGACTCGCGTGCGTGCGCAGCATGGCGCGCGGTTGGATCCAGGCCGACGCAGCCCTCGCCCGGAGGATGGCGCCCTGTTAGGGGGCTTCCCATACCGACCGATCGCGAGGGCGACCCAAACGGGTCGCCTTTTTTATTGCCCGAAGTGACTGTCGCCGGCTGTACGTGGTGACACGTACATGACAGTCGAGTTTCACTCACCACAAATCAAATAGGAGGACCTCTCATGAGAGGCAACTCGCAGACCGCGAGCGCGCGGCTGCGTGCGACCACGCCTGCCCGGCGTAGGTCGGCGTGGCTGATCCGCGCTCAGGCCGAGCGGCGCTGGACCCTGCTCGAGCAGCTCGAGACGATCGCGCGGCTCGAAGCGGAAACTCGGCGCGCCCGGCGATCGGGCGAGTACGCGCCCAAGCTGCGCCCGTGGCTGTGACCGTATCGCGGGCGCCACCCTGACCGACAGGCCGGCCCTCGGGAGGAGATCACTCCTCTCGAGGGCCGAGCTTGTAGATCTCCCAACCGAGTTCGCTGGCCCGCGCCCGCAGCGGGCGCATTTGCCGGTGCTTCTCCAGCTTCCATTCCCAGCGGGGGTCGGACTCGCCGGCGATCGCGCGGCCGCGTCCGAGGTCGGTCGAGGTGAAATCGAGCCCGCGACCGCGGAGCGCGATTCGCTCCACGAGGTTCGGGCCCAGTCGCTGCCCCAGCGATCGTCCGAGCCTGCGCTTGAGGATCGAGCCGGACACGTCGCCGTGCACGAGGATCCGACGTGGTAGTCCGGTGACGTCGGGCTGGAGGATCGAGTCCGTGTCGGTGGCGAGGTCGCATTCCTCGCCACACAGCATCCCCTGCACGTACTCGTCGTGGGCCTCGACGACGAGCACCTGCACCTCGTCCCCGTGATCCGGGCGGGCGATCCGTATCTGCCCCACCTCGGCGCCTAGCTCGACCGGTGCGCGGCGTTCGTCGTGAACCAGCGCGAGCCGTCCGGGTCTTTGTTCTCTCATGGCCTTCCTTAGCCGGGTTGGCCGGTCCGAGGTAACAACGGACCACGCCCGGCGCTCTTTCGGACGGTCCCGCCGTCGTCGTTAAGCTCGGGGTATGTCGCTGATGTACCGGCTGATGTACCGGGTCGGGTTCACGCCGTGGGACACGGGCCAGGTGCCGAAAGAGCTCAGCGCGCTGATCGAGGGTTTGGGCGCACTCCCGGCCGGTCGGGCGCTGGACATCGGCTGTGGGACCGGGACCCAGGCCGTGGACATGGCGCAGAAGAACTGGGAGGTGACCGCGGTCGACGCGGTGCCGCGGCCGCTGTCACACGCGCGCGCCCGCGCGGAGCGCGCCGGCGTGAGCGTCGACTGGATCCTCGCCGATGTGGCACGCCTCCACCGGCTCGGGCTGCAACCCGGATACAGCCTGTTCTTCGATCGCGGCTGCTTTCACGGGCTGGACGAGTCGCAGCGGGGCGCCTATGCCGCCGCTGTGGACGCGCTCGCCGCGCCGGGGGCGACACTGCTGATGATGGCCTTCGCGCCCAACCGCGTCGTCGTCGCGCCGGGCGGACTCGAGCAGAGTGAGCTGACCGGTCGGTTCGCCGATTGGGAGCTAGTCTCCGCCGAGCCCGACACCGACGGCGAGATCAGCGGGCCGCTGCTGGGCGTGCCGCGAACCTGGTACCGGCTCGCCCGTCGATAACCACATCCCCATGGCCACGACACCCGCCCTCACCCCCAGCCGTTCGATCACCGCGCCGCGACCGGGCCCGATGGAGCAGCGGCTGTTCCAGCGGATCGGCGACGACATCCGCCGGGAGCGGCGGGTCCGCCGGCGCGCCGCGCTGCCGGCGGGCAGCCTGGCTCCGAGCTACGAGAACACCCGCCGGATCATCTCCGATCCGCTCGGCCTCCTGCTCGAGCACCAGCGACGATTCGGTCCGGTGTTCACGATCCGCCTGCTGCACGAGCCGATCGTGTGGGCGATCGGCGCCGAGGTCAACCATCAGATCCTGGTCAGCGATTTCGACGCGTTCCAGTGGCGCGAGGGGCGCTTCGCCGACCTGTGGCCGCTGCTCGGCGATGGACTACTGAACATCGACGGGCCCTATCACCGTGACTTCCGGATGCTGATGCTGCCGGCGTTCCATCGCGACTACATTGCGGCGCTGGCCGACACGATGATCGAGGAGGCGACCGCCGCGGCCGAACGGCTGAACGACGGACAGGAGATCGAGATCTACCACTGGGTGCGCGAGCTCGCGCTTCGGATCGCGCTGCGGGGACTGCTCGGGATGGATGTCACCGGCGGTCGGGAGAGGCCGCTGGCCCAGGCGTTCGAAGCGTCGCTGGCCATCCACGGCGAACCGGTGCTCCTGCAGCTGCTGCCGCTCCCGCGATCGCCTCTGGCCCGGGCGATCGCCGCCCGGCGCCGGCTCGACGCGCTGGTCCGGGCCGAGATCGAGGAGCGCCGGCGTCGCGGCGATCCAGGGCGGGGAGTGCTCGGCCTGCTGCTGTCAGCCACCGACGACTCAGGATCGCCGCTTCCCACGCACGTGGTCCGCGATCAGGCGGTGACGCTGCTGTTCGCCGGTCACGACACGACGACCACCACGTTCACGTTCCTGATCTATGAGCTGGGTCGCAACCCTGGCGCGCGCGATGCAGTCGAGGAGGAGCTCGATCGCACGGTCCGCAACGGCGCCCCGAGCGCCGCGGCGCTCGACGGCCAAGCCCTGCCGGTGCTCGAGCGCGCGCTCAAGGAGACGCTGCGCTGCTACCCGGCCGCGTGGGTCGGTCCCCGGCGGACCACGCGCGATGTGACGCTGGCGGGTGTCGAAGTACCGGCGGAGATCGGGGTGCAGTACTCCTCCTGGGCCACCCATCACCTGCCGGAGCTGTATCCCGATCCGTTCCGCTTCGACCCCGATCGCTTCCTGCCCGAGCGCGAGGCCGCCCTGCCGCGCGGCGCCTACATCCCGTTCGGCGGGGGCTCGCGCATGTGCCTGGGCAAGCGCTTCGGCGAGTACGAGTTGCGCGCGCTGGCCGCCGTCCTGCTCACCCGCATGCGCTTCGAGCCGTGCTCGGCGGAACCTCCGAAGATCGTGACTACGCCGACGCTGGGGCCGAAGAACGGCCTTCGGTTCGTAGTGCGCGCTCGCTAAGCGGGGATCAGCGCGGGCTGGTCCTTCGACTCGCTGAGGTCGTCGTAGTCGGCGGGCTCGGTGTCGTCGCGCGGCTCTCGGCGGTCCAAACGCCGGGTGAGCGGCGTGAGCACGATGGTCACGATCAGGTTGGCCAGGATGGCCAGGAAAGCCGAGTACATCGTGACCTTGAACGAGCCGATCGAGAGCGGGTAGGCCGACTTGAAGCTCTGCGACGCCGCCATGAGCGTGCCGGTGGCCATCCCCACGACCCATCCGGCCAGGAGCGCCCAGCGATGGAACCAGCGCGTGTACAGGCCGAGGAACACCGCGGGAAGGGTCTGGATGATCCACACGCCGCCGAGCAGTTGGAGGTCGATGGCCGACTTGGTCGAGACGAACAGCGCGAACGCGAGCGCGCCGAGCTTGACCAGCACCGAGACGATCTTCGACACCGCCGCCTCCTCGCGCGGGTCAGCACCTCGCCGGAAGTAGGCCGAGTAGATGTTGCGGGTGAACAGGTTGGCCGCGGCGATCGCCATGATCGCGGC